>JAKSCO010000178.1 GCA_022360575.1 Bacteroidales bacterium
GCCAGCAATCCCCTGGGCTTCAGCAACCAAGCAAAACGATATCTTGAATTCAAAAAACGCCGGAATCTGCCATCATTCAGAAATATAGAACGCTACATCAGCCTTGCCATGGACCATTTCAAAGACACCAATGTTAAGCACATCAAAAAACGACATCTGAGGGACTTTCTCTTTGGCATCCCCAATATTTCGGAAAAGACACGGTCAAACTATGCATCCCAATTACACGATTTTTATTATCATTTTTTATACGATGAAGAAGAAATTTTAACCCTGGCCGACCTGCCCAAAATCCCAGATATTCCCTTTGAGCTTGGATTCAGAAAGATTACCGACATTGAAACCCGGGAAAAAATTATGGACAAACTCAAGGAAACCACCTACCACAGAAATCCAAAAATCTGGCTGGCCATTGACCTTCTCTGTGCTTACAACAACATTAGACCCGTTGACATCACCCGGCTAAAGGAATGCGACATTGACCTTGAATACGGCGTCCTCACTTTCTGGAGGCCCAGCAAATCTAAAAACAAACGAGCACCCAAGGTTATTCGGATACGATTGCTTGACTACCACCTCACCGAATTTAAACGGTTAAAAAAAGCATACCCTGCCATACAGGAGATGCCTTTTTTTAGACACACCGAACAACGCGGCATAAAGGCCGACACCCCCTTTTTCCAAAACTACCTTTACAAACAATGGAAAAAAGTATGCGCCCTCTTTGATATCCACGACCTGGATCTATACGGGGGCACCCGCCACACAACCACAACGGCCATCGCAAAGGTTGCCGGAAAGAAAAAGGCACGTATATTCTCCGGGCATGATACAAACAAGGCTTTTGACAGGTATTGTCAGATTGGGGAAAAAGACAGCCATGACATGGCAGAACTCATGGCAAAAATGCGAGGTAAGGTAGTAAGACTTGACCAAATAAAAAAGCGGAAATAGTCTCGCTAAAAAGCGCACCATTCCCGCACCACAAAATCGGACTCCCGATTTTAATCTTTTCCAAAATAACTTTAAAAAGTTAGGTGGCGCGCCCGGCAGGATTCGAACCTGCGACCCCCTGATTCGTAGTCAGATA
>JAKSCO010000330.1 GCA_022360575.1 Bacteroidales bacterium
TGGCAGCAGCATTTTGTTGAGTAACCTGATTTAGTTGCTGCATTGCATTATTAATTTGTTCTGCTCCCGAATTTTGTTCTAAACTAGCTGCATTAATCTCTTGAATCAATTGAGATGTTTTCTCTATTTCGGGCATAACACTACTAAGCAAACCAGCTGCATCATCGGTAAGTTTCAAACTATTTTGTGTTAAACCAACAATCTCGTCGGCAGCAATTTTACTTCTCTCAGCCAATTTACGTACTTCGGCAGCAACAACAGCAAAACCTTTTCCGTGCTCGCCAGCACGAGCAGCTTCGACCGCTGCATTCAGAGCTAAAATATTTGTTTGAAAAGCAATATCGTTTACGATTGTAATTTTTTCAGTAATTTGTTTTACTGCACCTAAACTTTCTTTTGACCCATCAGACACTTTTATTAAACTATCTGTAGTAGCTATTGATATTTTTTCGGTTTGTTGTGCGTTGTCGGTATTTTGCTGAATATTTGATCCCATCTCTTCCATTGACGAAGAAACCTCTTCGGTAGAAGATGCTTGCACTGAAGCCCCCTGAGACATTTCTTGTGCTGTAGAACTAATTTGTACACTAGCCGATGCTATGTTATTTGCTCCAGCTATAATACTAACAACAATTTCGCTTAATTTCTTAACCATATTATTTACAGAATTAGCCAAACTACCTAACTCATCATTTATATCATCTTCAATCACAACACCTAAATCACCAGTCGAAAATTTTTCAGTAAGCTCGGCTAAACTCTGAATTCTTTTCATTCCTTTACTCAATACAAAAATGAGAGTTCCTATGCTAAGTAAGCCTAACAACAAACCGATACCAATCAAAGTCCAAATAAAAGCACTTGCTTGTTTCTCTGCTAAACTTTTCGGAACTGTTATCCTAATTTGCCAAGGAGTGGTAGTTTTTCCATAATAAACCGGAACATAAACTTTGATATCAGTATCTGTTTCCCAAACAACCTTTTGCCCTCTATCAATATCTAATAATTGTTTATTGTAATCGCTATAAACATTCTTAATGTTTTTTCCAACTAAATTTCTATCTCTTGTATTTGCTACATAAACCCCATTATTCGAAACAATTGATATGTCAGCTTTTCCTCCATATAAATTCTTTTTTTCTGCTGCTTCTTGTAAAAAATCAATACTATAATCGATAGCTGTTATACCATAAAAATTTCCTCCTTCCATAATTGGAACAGCTACTGTTATTATTAATTCATCACGTCCATTTACCTCGTAATGATAAGGATTTATTACAGCCTCATTTCGAGTTTTCTTTGGTATCTGATAATAATCACCAGCTCCTTCTACATCGTAATCTTTTAAAGCCTCAACCGTAACCTGTCCTGAAGAATTTGAACTAACGTATGGTATAAAACGCCCTGTGTTGTCCGAATTTTCACGATTAATAAATAATACATCATTTCCATCAAATTGATTCGGCTCCCAACAACAACCCATTCCTAAAAATGTTTTATTTTTCCGAATAGTACTTTTCATCATAGCTAATACTTCATTACGAGATAGAGATATCGCATCTGTTGCACTTTTTGTTGCCGACATAACATGACTAAACTCTCTTGCAGCATCTAATGCTACTTCAACCTTAGACTTTAATCTTTCTGAGTAATTATTAGCTTGTAATACTGCGGATTCTTTTGCTTCTGCTATCAGTCTATTTCGAGATGCTAATGATGCAAAAATAACAATTATTGCAAGTGTTAAAAAAACTCCCAAACCAACCATTAAACCTAATTTTGTTTTAATGGACACAAACTTTTTTTCTTTCATGATCTTTTTAAATATTAATACTAATTAAGAATAACTTAAAAGCTATCTTATAATAATTGTTTAAATGTTTTACTGTTATAGAAAATATCTAGTGCTAAAAAGCTCCCCCTTGCCTAGATATATTTGAGTTTTTAAAAGTAGACAAAGCTGCAAAGCGTTACAAGAGGAAAAAACATCAATTAAATAGGGGAATCACCCTATATGTGCTTATGCTCTAAAAATAAAAAGAGCTGATTAAAACATAACCAGCTCTTTATCTCACTAATAAATGGAGATTAATTATAAACTACCACTTTTGATAGTTTTCCTAGAATATATAACTATTGAACAAATCATTAATGTCGATATTGCGAAATAACTGTACCTTATTTCATGTATATATTTTTTTAAACACAACTTTTATTGTCTTGAGCTTTTATTTTTATTTCTCTGGGAAATAAAGATTTTCCTAAGCAAATAGCATTTAATACACTGGTGATATTTTCTTTAAAATCTCGTTTTAGTATACATCCTTTAAATCCTGACTGTAATAAATCTAATAAGCATATCTTTTCTAAATCATCAGTTAGTGCTACAAACTTTAAATAATGATAATTTATTAATACTCTCTTTACTAAGACAAAAGCATCAATTGCCGAGGTCGAAACATCTATTAGAATGACATCGGCCTCAACTATATTTTTCAATTTTAAAAATTCAGAATCATCCGAAACAAAAGCAATTACTTTATGAAACAAAACTTTCTCTAAAAAAACAGTTACTTCTTTCTTAAACTCTTTATTGCTATGAATAACGATTATTTTCATAAATCAAAAATTTGCAGTCATTCTTTAAAACTCACTAAACAATTAACTTTTTCGGATTTATTCTTATCTGTCATTTTATAAAAACACTTCCTTAACACAACAAAAATATTTTATTCGTATTCCTCAAAAAAGAGGGTAAACCACCTTTTTCAATAGGTAATTTCCCTATTATCAATATCCATTTTTATATATCTACTAAATAATTTTTCATAGCAAATGCAACTAAATGAGCCGAGTTCTTTGTCGAGGTCTTAGATAAAAGATTTGTTCGATGATTGTCAACTGTTTTAGGGCTTATACACAATTTCTTCGCAATTTCATTATTTGTAAACCCTTTACAAATAAGATATAATATCTCCGATTCTCGTTTTGTCAAACTGATTTCTGTTGAGATATTAAAACTATTTTTCTCTGAATGAGATATCTTATACAAAAGCTTATGCAAAGTATCTTGAGGAAAATAATTACGCCCATCGTTTACTGCATATATAGCATCTAACAATTCGCTAAGACCTGTTTTTTTACTAACAAATCCCTGAACCCCTGCCTTTATCATCATATAATAATAAGCATGATCGGTATAACTTGACAATGCAATAAATTTAATTGAGGGATACATTTCAAGTGCTTTTTCTGTAGTTACAACTCCATCCATCTCGGGCATTAATATATCAATTAATACAATATCTGGTTTAGATTTCCCTAAGTCTCTCAACAAATCTTTTCCCGATCCTAGCTCGCTTAATACATTAATCCTTTTTTGCTGTGATAAAACCGATTTCAACCCTTCTCTAAAAATAGCATGGTCATCGACAATAATAATTCCTATCTTTTTTTCCATAATTCATTGACGCTATTATATATTGCACCAAACCTAATAATTGTACTTTGCTTTGTTAACTATCATTATATAGCTATTTACATCTATTTGATTATAGTATGAAATAAATCTCCAAACTACCTTAAAGTCTTTGATATTATCTTGCTATATTTAGATTACTGCTATTATAAACTAAATATTAAAACATAATCTTTCAGATATTGGTTTTATTTTTAATTACAAAAGTACCGAATATTATTAGTTGGCAAATGAGGTAAAACCCTCATTTATAGTAAAAGTAAAACACTTATTTTTTATAATGGTATATTAATTATTACTTTAAGTCCTTGCTTATTTTCTGAGATAAAATTTACACTCCCATCAACAGCATTTATTCTATTGTAAACATTTCTTAATCCCATACCCTTACTCTTTTTTAATACTTCTCGGATACAAAACCCCACTCCATCATGCTTAAATTCAATTAATAAATTATTATTTTTTTCGATTATTCTAATTCTGATTTTATTGGCATTTGCATATTTAATTGTATTAAATATTAATTCTACGCAAACCCGGTAAACCAATGTTTCTATATTTTTATTAAGATTTTCATTAATATTACTAGAAATAGTATGTTCAATATTTGATCTACTCGATATGCTCGACATAAAAGATTGCAAAGCTGCAGATAAACCTAAGTTTTGTAAAATATGAGGACTTATTTTTGCTGATATTTCAGATAAACTCTGCATTGCTTCATCTAGTGTTTTTTCTATTTTGCCCAACAATTCTTTTTGATTTTCTGAAGTATTAATTTGTGTTAGCGATTGAGTATAAAGTTTTGTTGCAGCTAAAATAGGCGATACTCCATCGTGCAAGTCTTGAGACAATCTTGTCCGTTCGCGTTCTTCGGCATTCATCATTGCAAAAACAAGTTTATCTTCAAATCTTTTTTTTTTACTAATATCTGTTGATAATCCATATAATAACTGGCTACATTTTCGGTCTTCGCTTATTTCAGCAACACTATTCAACCATATCCAAGTTCCATTAGCTGTTAAAACCCTAAAATCAATATCTATCTTTTGTTTTCTGACAAATGCACAACTTATTTTATCGAGTAAATTATCCAAATCATCAGAATGTATTTTGTTTTTCCATGTTTCTTTTATTCGCTCAATATTTTTATTATTATAACCCAAAACATGCTCTAATCTATCACTTATAAACTTGAAATATCCGGTAGGTTCCATAATCCAAAATATTGAAGGTATATTTTGAATTAAAATTTTATTCTGAATTTTACTCTCTTGCAACAACGACTCTGCATTTTTTTGTTTTGTAATATCTGTTATAACACACTCTAATAAATGTTTGTGTCTATGTTGATAAATAGATTTTCGAATCCATATATTCTCTCCATTTACTTTATTCGTTAATAACTCAACATTTTCAAGCTTTCCACTTTTTTTTAGAATGGATGAAATAATATCATTTAAAAAATCACACGAAACTTGCAAATGATCTTGTGCTTTCTTTAAAGCCTCTCTTTTATTTTTAAACCCCAAAATATTTATAAAATGATCATTACATTCTAATAACTCCAGACTCTTCTCTTTAAATATAGCTAAACCTGTATAAGGATTACTTATTACATTTTTGCTTGAAATAAGTTGGTTATCTTGTTGTGATAAGTTAGTTATAATGCCTAAGATATATTTATTATTATCAAACTCTATATGATCCAATGATATTTGCATATAAATAAAATCAGCATTTATATATTTTGTTCCAACCCATTTAAATTGTCTTGAGATTCCTGTCCGAAATTTCATCCAAAATTGTTTCAAAAGAACCGATGATAATTCTCCATTTTCTTGATATCTCGGAGATAAATCTATTAAGGTTTTTCCTTTTATATCATTAAAACCACACTCATATAAATTTAAAGCACTTTTATTACAATAAATAATTCGGTTATTATTAAAAACCAATACAGAATTATCTGTAAGCTCAAATTCTTTTTTTAAAAAATCAAATAGTTTCATTTATTTTAAATTTATGACCAGCAAGAAAAGCTTGTTAGCACATTCATTAATACTTATTCATACTACATCTAACTAAATCTATTTTATCTATCAGTATCTTATTCTTTCTGTAGTTTAAAGAAAATTATTAATTCTCCCATATTTTTTTAAAAACTTTTTCATACTTAATACTGTTGATTATTCCGAGTTATAATTTCGAGAGATATGAATCAATATTGCACGAAATTACAATGCAAATACTTCTGATATCAGAAGTATTTTATTTTCAACTCACAAAACAAAACTAAAACTATTAAAAAATGAGAATTGTAGATTTATCAAAATCTGTTGAATACAACAAACAAGATCCGTGGTTTATGAAAGTAAAAATTAAACATAAACCTCATAATAAAGCCAAATGGTTAATAAGAGCTTTAGGATTGCCTTTTAAATTATTTCCAAAAAATTTTATTGGCTGGGCCGATGATACTATTGAAAAAATGGGAGTTCATTCAACAACTCACATTGATGCTCCTTGGCATTATTCGCCCACCACAAATGGAGAAAAATCAAAAACTGTAGATGAAATTCCTCTTGAATGGTGTTACGGAAAAGGCATTGTTATTGATATGAAATACAAAAAAGATTTTGATCCAATTACTATAAAAGACATTGAAGATTTCCTTACAAAGGAAAATCTCTCAATAGAAAAAGATATGATTGTCTTAATAAAAACAGGACGAGATATATACAATGGCACTAAAGATTTTCATAAAAAAGGAACAGGCATGTCGGCCGAAGCTACCTCGTGGCTTATAGATAAAGGAATAAAAGTAATGGGAATCGATGCTTGGGGATGGGATTTACCTCTACCTCATATGATAAAACAAGCTAAAGAAACTAATAATCCTGATTTATTTTGGGAAGCTCATTTGGTTGGACAAAATAAAGAGTATTGTCATATCGAACAATTAGTTAATTTAGATTCTCTTCCATACTCGGGATTTAAAATAGCTGTATTTCCACTAAAAATAACAGGAGCCTCGGCAGCTCCCGCAAGAGTTGTTGCTATTTTTGATTAATCAAAAAAATATCGCTCAATAAATATTATTATTGAGCGATAACTTATATATCATTATGTATTTTACAAATGTATTCCTGCTCCTGGCCCCAGTGGCACACCTAACCACAACCAACAAATAAGTAAAAGAACCCAACCAATAAAGAAAACTATAGAATAAGGCAACATTGTTGCAACTAGGGTTCCTATTCCTGATTTTTTATCATATTTTTCGAAATAAACAATAATCAATGCAAAAAAGCTCATCATAGGCGAAATAATATTTGTTACACTATCACCAATTCGATAAACAACCTGAGTTAATTCTGGAGAATAACCTAAGAACATAAACATTGGAACAAATATTGGAGCCAACAAAGCCCACTTGGCCGAAGCACTTCCCATAACCAAATTAATTAATCCTGAGAAAATAACAAATAATACAACCAATGGGATTAAACCTAAATTAAGGTTATTTATGAAATTGGCACCGTTAATTGCTAAAATTATCCCCAAATTACTCCACTTAAAATACTCGACAAACTGAGCTGCAAAAAACACAAGAACAATATAAGCTGCTAACGATTTCATCGATTCAGCCATACCTTTCATTACATCCGAATCATTTTTATATTTACCTGTAATTGTTCCATATACAATTCCCATTAAGCCCGCTACAATGAACAACAAAGCAACAACTCCTTTTAACACTGGAGATTTTAAGAACGATCCATCGGTTCCTCGTAAAATTCCACTCTCTGGAATCAATCCTATTAATAAGACAATAAGGAAACCAACAAAAACCAAACTCGATCTCTTTATTCCTTTTTTCTCTATTGGTGTTAGTCGTTTTATTGTTTCTTGTTCGATATCTGTATTGTTATATTTCCCTAAACGAGGAATAATAATTTTCTCGGTAACCCACGTACCTAAAATTGCAATCAGAAATGTTGAGGCAACCATAAAATAATAATTAGCCGTAGGATTAACCATATATTCTGGATCTACCAAACGAGCTGCTTCTTCAGATAAACCAGCCAACAAAGGATCTATCGTCCCTAAAACTAAATTTGCTGAAAAACCTCCCGAAACTCCGGCAAAGGCTGCTGCCATTCCTGCTATAGGATGACGTCCAATAGCTATATAAATGGTTCCTGCCAAAGGAACTAACAATACATATCCAACACTCGATGCCAAATTCGATAAAATTCCGGCTAATACAATTATAAATGTCAAAAATCTTTCAGGCGAATATAATACTAAGCTTTTGATCAATACTGATATCAAGCCCGAGTTCTCAGCTAAACCAATTCCTAACATTGCTACAATAACAATTCCCAGAGGAGCAAAACCTGTAAAATTCTTAACCATTTTTGTAAGAATCATATGCACTCCATCTCTCGATAATAAATTTATTACTTCATAGGTTTCTCCTGTTCCTGGATGAACAGCTGATGATCCTAAAGCTGCAAACAATGCAGACAACAACAAAACAAGTAAAGCAAATGTTCCAAATAATGTTGCTGGATGAGGTAGAGCATTTCCTACTTTTTCTACTCCATTTAAAAAAATTGAAATCGGACTTCTTTTCATAATTCGATTATGCATTAATAATTAATCATTTATTTGGCTCCGAAAATATATGATTCAAATAAACTATCAAAATTAAAGTCCGAAAAAGAAAAAGAATTTTATTCTAAAATCGTATCTGATATTCTAATGCTATAACTAATTCGCGAGTCAAACCTGCCGGACGAGCTTCTCTAATAAGAAAAGGAAAACCTACCGATAATTCGAGTTGTTTTGTTGTTGCAAAATAATAATTTAAAAAAATATTCGCATTCATTGTTATTCCTCTCGAATTCTCAATTTCTTTTTTTACTCCATCTCTATCGGTATATTCATCATTTGCTAAATGATAAATACTTAAAATACTTGGTCTGAAAAACAACTTCTTATTTAAAATCGGGAAATTATACGAAATCCGATTTACAATATCTCCTTTTCGCTCAAACATATTTGTTGTGTAATACTTATATTCCACTGAATTTAAATTATCATGAGGAGCAAAAAAACTATTTTGATTTATATTAACTATAGGTTGTTGTAAAGCCAAATTTATGCCTAAATTATGATTCAAATAATTTAGACCTAAAACCAAATCATAAGTCCCCAGCGAACTCTGATAATGCATTGGCAAAACCTCTCCATCTTTTTCTATATTAGAATCATCCAGTGGTATTTTTATTCCTGCAATTGCCGAAATCGAACTAAATTCTTTTTGCATTAGAATATAATCTGCAACAAATATAAGATCGCTTAATTTATCAATATGAGTTATTTCTCCACTTATGTATGTATAAATTAACTTAGCAGCCAATCCAAATTTATTTGTTATCCTACCCGAATATTCAACATATGGAGTTAAATATTGAATGTCAAAATCTCCAATTCCATAAACTAAACCTGCTTCAATAGCATTTTTAACAGGTTTTTCTAAAATACTAGTTGATTGATTTTTCATTATATTAATTGAGCAAACGCCAGCATCGCTACAGCCTTGTCCAAATAAATTATTCGAAACAAGAAACACACCTAGAATTAAACCATAAAAGTTTTTCATAAGAAAGAAATTTAATAATCATGAATACTTCATAATATTAGAATAGTAAAACACTTATACATTAATTATTGTTTATTTCTCATTCGAAAAACTTAAATAAATTCGAGCTACGATTCATTTTTCTCTTTCTAGTTTTACTTTTCCAGAAATATTCAAATTTAGGATCAAACAAATTCATTAAATAATTTTTCACCCCTTTGTAATTAAATCTCATTCAGACAATGTTCTGTTCGATTTACTATAAACATAATTCGATTCTCTAAAATCGCTCTAGTATTTAATATTTATTATAATCTGACTCATTATTCTAACACACAGACAAAGCATTTTACTTATTCAACTATTATTTTATACAAAAAATAAATCCATTATTATTTGCTGATCAAATATCTCTATTTCGAAAAAGTTTATTGCAACGATACAACTAGTCGTTATTCCTGCCGAACTATTCATTGTAACGACACAAGAACTCATTGCGATAGCGTAACTATATATATCAATATTTTAAGTATAAACTGTTTTAAAAACTATATCCGAATAGACTCGTAATTAACACCATTAAACGATGATATTAATTTTACTTTAAATAAAAAACGAAGTATTATATAACTAAAAAACAAAACTACCGTAACACAAATCCATATTATTTTACATTATTGATTTTACAACAATGAAATAATATATTTACAATATAATTTAAAACTTATAATAATGAAACATTTTTTTCTTTTCTTATTTAGTTTTGCTTTATTCTATAGTAGTAGTGCTCAGAAAATAGAAAATTTGAGTATTACCCAAAATAAAGGAGAGCTCATTTTTACATACAATTTATTTGGATCTTCTAAAGATCTATTTTCAATCAATTTATTTTATTCTAACAACGAAAAAACATGGGTTAAGTTAGATAAAGTACATGGCGAAATAGGAGATAGTATAAGCTCTGGTCAAAATAAAAAATTCGTTTTATGGCTCGATCATTTAGAAAATGTCCCTAAAACAATTTCATTTAAACTTGTTGCTCAATATTATACTATAGACCAAACAGCTCAAGGCGAATTAAGAGACAACAATGGATATACATACAAATGGGCTCGATATGGAAAAAATAGATGGATGACCCAAAACCTAAGAAATACCGATCATAATAATGACTGTGGTGGTTTGTATACCAACTCAGAAGCTCGCAATTCATGTCCTGATGGATGGTCTTTACCTAGCGATAATGATTGGATGGAACTTGAGATCAAGTTCGGAGTAGACAAAAACAAAGCTAAAGCTCATGGGCTACACGAAATCAACTTTGATGAACTTCAGAATTCTGGATTTAACATAAATGAATGCCCTTATAAAACCTCATTTTATGTAAATCAGAAAGCTTTGGCATTTTGGAGTAAATCTGAAAATAAAATGCTTTACACAGGATATTCTAACAAATATTTTGCTCGAATTATACGCTTGGATGAAAAGAAAATAAGCAAAGAACTCAGAAATAAAAATGAAAAAATGAGTGTTCGATGCATTCAGAGTGCAACTCGTTTGGCATCAATTGAAGCTACAGTAGAATTCGAACCCTATTCTTCTCCAACAATTGGCTATGCAAATCATCCTTTTTCTGGAGAAAAAATAGCTTGGATTTATACAGCTGGTAATATCTGGCAAAAAAAAGATACTCGAGGAAGTTACTTATATAAAGAAACAAAGAAAAAGTGTCCTGTAGGATGGAAAGTTCCCGAGAAAAAAGATTGGGAGAAATTATTTAATTCTATAAAACCTTCTATCAAAACTTCAAACACTGCCAAAGCTATAAGTCAACGGTTAAGTACAAAAGGAAATTGGAGTATAAATTTATCTCCGAACAACTATTGGATGAGCATCCCATATTACACATACAACACATTTTGGATTAGCGAAAAAGATAAAAGAGATAGCAAAAAACGACTACCTTTTCCTTCTAATAAAAAAGAAGAAATTCAATGGCTCGATAGACAAACCAATGAAAAAGCTAAGGTTAGGTGTATTCTTGAAGACAAAGAATATATTTCTATTAAAAACTCTATTAAAACAGGAGAAATTACCGACTCAAGAGATAATACTAAATATCAATTTGTCGAAATCGATAACTCTATTTGGTTATCCGAAAACATAAGGTTTGATACTGAGGAAAATTGCCAATGTAGAGGTGATGTTATGGCCAATTGTAAGCTTTTTGGAAAAATGTATAATATTAAGGTTGCAAATCAGGTATGCCCTTCAGGCTGGAGAATCCCAAGTCAAAAAGAATGGAAACATCTATTAATAAATAAAGCAGCTAATAATCTTAAAAAACTATACCCCTTTGGCGAAACAGGATTTAATCTTCTGCTAGGAGGCGAATCTATTTATGATGAAGAAATAAAAAAGAATATTTATACTGCAAAGTACTTATTTACTAAAGAAGGAAAGTTTGGATATTATTATATAGATTCAAATAACAAAGTTGAAATGCACGAGAAAGCAAAGAAAAAAGGATATTATTACATTCGATGTATTAAGAAATAATCTATGTAAATTTTAAATAAGATTTAATAATAAAAGAGACTATCCAATTTATTTTTGAATAGCCTCTTTTTTATCAAGAAAAGTTATACCAAATGAATTTCAAGATGAGAGATTCATAAAAACAAATAAATTTTGTCTTAGACGCAACGAAAAAGTAAAAGATAGCCTAGTTAGCTTTGGGGGTAATAAATAAGGCTAAAAGAAACATTTTCATTTCTCATTTTGATGATCTTTTGGTATTAATCCTTAACGGATAATTCCTTTACTTAAGATTTAAAATTCAGCAAAAGCAGTAGCTGAAATTATTAATTTCATATGAGTATTAAAATTACTGATATAAAATCTTATTTAATTTCTAAAAGAAAAAACTCCCCTAGTTAAAAACTTTAACTAGTTTTAGATTCGTACTTTAAAAGATTATTGTATATGCGAATTGCAATAAGAATATTAATCTGGATTTACAGTTCCCCAATTTTCCCCTGATTTAATTCTGTACAGTTGCATTACAGATATCCCATAACGCTTAGCGATCATCTTCATCCTTGTTTTTCGATTAGGATCGTTAATTTTACGCTTTATTAGCTTTACTTGAGTCTCTGTAAGCTTTGCGTACTTTCTACGACCATAATTTCCTAATTGATGCCATCCTGGTTGCATTTTATCCTGATGAGCTCTCTTCTCCTTTTCACTAGCCCATTCTAGATTTTTATAATAATTGTTTCCTTTGTTATTGTCTAGATGAATAACTTGATTCTGATCTTCTCTAGGTTTATCAAGAAAATACATTGCAACCAAACGATGAACATATCTACGTATGGTTTTTCCATCCTTATCTTTTATTAGGAAGATTTTATACCCCGCACTACTAGTCGAACTAACTAATTTTCCATCCTTGTGGTAATAAAAACTTAAAATTCTTCCATAATTAGAAATTTTATACTTGCTTTTTTCCTTTAAATTGTCAAAAACAAGATCTTTCCATTCTTCATCCCAAAAATTCTTAACTTTTGTATTGGACATAGCTCTCTCCTATTTATTAGTGTTACTAATAATTTATTACTTTTTTTTGTAAATTGATTTAAGTGCTATTAAAAACATCTTTTCAATATGCGCACTCAAATATATATACTCTTTAGATAAAATAAAAATTTCAACTTTCATGTTTCTTTAAATAGTAAATCCTTATCTCTGTATCTGCTTAATATACAAGATATAAAAAAATTAAAAAAAAACAAAAAAAAATACATATTCGAAAAAATATTATGCAATTTTTCCCAAAAAGCCAACTATTCAACAAGCTCCAAACCCAATGTTTCTCTTTTTCTTACAGCTTTAATCCCTTCCTTCATCCATTTAGACATAGGTCTATCTTTTAAGTAATGGTCGAAAAACTGAGCTAAACGTATCTGGAAGTCATATTTATCTCTTATCATTATAGGCCAATGATCTCCATCATTATAATTCAACAACCAAGCTCTTTTATTTAATCTACGTAATGCAATAAAAAACTCTACCCCCTGACTAAAAGGAACAGCTCCATCATTTTCATTATGCATAATTAATATTGGTGTTTGAATTTTATCTACTGTAAACAACGGCGAATTTTCAAGATATCTCAATGGCTTTTCCCATATAGAATTCCCTATACGACTCTGCGTACGTTCATATTGAAACGAACGATTTTTCCCAGACCATAAACGAATTCCGCCATAAGCACTAAACATATTAACAACAGGAGCTCCTGATTCAATTGCAGCAAATAAATTTGTTCGTGTAGCCAAATAAGCAACCTGATATCCACCCCAACTATGACCTTGAGCTGCAATATGCTCTTCATCAACAAACCCCTCACTTATTAATTGAGTAATTCCTGGCATAACACAGTTAAATGCATCTTCACCAGGATAACCCGTTTTATAATAAACATCTGGATTAAAAATCAAATATCCATTACTCGAATAATAATGGTAATCAATTGTCGAACGATGAGCTTCAGGAATCTGGTGTTTATACAAATTATGAGAGGATTTCTCATAAAAATTAACAATCATCGGATATTTCTTATTCGAATCAAAATTAGCTGGCTTTACTAAGATTCCACTTAATTTCCTCCCGTCTAAAGATGTCCAAGTATAAAGCTCTTTTGTTCCCCACAAAAACTCCTTTTGCTGAGGATTCACATCACTTATTCGTACTATATTCTTAAATTTATTATTACTTAAAAGCAAATCAGGAAATATTTCAAATGATTCTCGGGTAAAAATATATACATCATCATCAAGGGCTTTAATTGGAACATTTAACTTATATCCACCTCCATAAAGTCGTTGAGGGCTTTGTGATTTATTCAGCGCTAATCTATAATAATAATCTTTTCGACTTACCTCTTCATGCCCCCTAAATAAGTAAAGACCAGACTCAACAATTCCAGTTATTTTTTGACCATTCTTCTTTTTATTATATGTATCAAAATCTAACAATCTATAATTAATCTTATTTATCCGACCATTCTTTGTAATATTTACTGGCTTAAATTTATTTCGAGGATCAATTTTCCATAAGTCATAACGATCGTAAATCAAAATAGCTGCATCGTCTACAGTCCATCCTGCTATACCATATGAGCCTGGATAATCTGGAATGTCATTTATCTCATTAGCACATTGAAGCAAATCAGGGTTCGTTACCTTATATTCTTTTCGAAACTTTATATCATATGTACTCCATGATGTATCAACAGAATTATACCAAAATACATAATTACCATTATACGATATTCTAGGATATGCTCTCACATTTTTCTTTATCAATTCAGATATCCCAGTCTTTATATCAATCAAATAAAAATCGTTATACGAGTTACCCTCCCACATTGTTTGTACTGCATATGGCAGATTCGAATAAGCTATAGCATACTCCGAATTATCAGCTTCAATCAATTCTATTTCAGAATAACTTTCTTCTTGTAATTTAATAAACTGAGCATTGCCTATATGATAAACCGACAATAAGCTTTTCTTTAAATCGTTTTCTTTATTATTTAACTGTTCGCTCTGCAAAACCGGCTCATTCCAATGCCATATATCAAGCAAAGGTATTTCTTCTTCTAGTTTTGTTGTATCATTAGGAGGTATTACCTTAGCAATTCCAAAAAATATGGAATTATCATCTTTTGAAAATTTCAATTCTCTATTTTCACTAAACTCATAACCATCCGGAAGCAATGATCTATCAAAAAGCTTTGATGTAGTTTTGTTTTTCCATAAAAACAAATCATAAACAGCCTTTTTATCTTGAATAGTATCAGCAAGAAATACCAAATTAGTACTTGTTTCACTAAAACATAATTGCTCATAATCACCTTTTTTATCAACAACCGATGTCAATATTGACGAATCATTTATCAAATCTAAAAAATAAACTCCCGGCTTAAATTTTTCACCATCCCCCTTAGACACAAAAGCAATACTGCTATGATTTTTTGACAAAATATAATCAACAACAAAAGGAAACTGAGAAACTCTATTCGTTCGAAGATCTCTAACGTTTAACACACCTCCATTCTTTTTTGTCTCGTTCTTCACTGTATCTTGAGATACTCTGGTCTGATAAGCAATCCACCCATTCCAATTTACTGGAATTTTGAACGATTTTAAGTTCGATATTGTATCTATCGTTTTTCTTTCAAGATTTAAAATCCCCAATTTATCTAGAGGCATATCATTTTTCTTTGTTTTCCTTAACTTTAGCTGACGTATCGTTTCTTTCTTAGGAACGATTTTAAATACCATATATTTCGAGTCTTTTGTAAATTGAGCTTCTTCCACACTTGCTAAAGACACTACCTGATTCCCTCTTTTATCAGAAACAAACAATACAGCATCGCCTTTCCATGGCTGAGCTTTGTATGCAATAAAATTTCCATCGTTCGATATTACCTTTTCTGTAATTCTATTCCATTCTACAATATCATCAAAAGTTAACGCTCTCTGATTTTGAGACAAAACAATTAATGGGAATACTAAAAACGCAAATAAGATTATATCCTTTCTAAAAAAATAATTCATAATATTATTATCTTTGTTAACATAAATTCTATCTTTCTTCTTAATACCAAACCTGTCTAGCAATTCTCTTTTTATTCTGCTACACTAATTACTGCAACGCTAAATAATCAATTTTAATACAAAACAAAGATTCGTTCCTGTAGAAAAATCTTCTTATTTACACTACTAAAAGGCTCTATTCATTTTCTATGAAGCTCTCCAGATATAAAATCTTGGACTAAAGTTATGAGGTCTTCTCGAATTATCTTATATAGATTTAAAACAATAAAGAAGGTTTAACCTCCTTTTTTATAAATTGATAATTTAAAAATTCCAGAATAAAAAAGGTTAATTTATTATTAATAATATCCTCTCAACAACACCATCATCACATACAATCAATATCTTCGTCCGTCTTTTCGAATCATTGGAACAAACCGAACCGTTTCTACAACTTTTCGCACTAATTCGCCTTTTATTTTAACTAACAAAACCAATTCTTGAGTAATACTTCCTCCGATAGGAATTATCATTCGACCTCCTTCTTTCAATTGTTCTTTCAAATGCAGAGGAACATCCATTGGAGCGCAAGTTACTATAATTGCATCAAAAGGAGCTTTTTCGTCCCAGCCTTTATATCCATCACCAATCTTTACTTCTACGTTATCGTATTCTAAATTATTTAATACTTTTTGAGCTTTCAGCCCCAATTTCTCAAAAATTTCAATAGTATAAACTTCATCTACTATTTCAGCAAGAATAGCTGCTTGATAACCCGAGCCAGTACCAACCTCTAAAACTTTCATATCTCTCTCCAGAGAAAGTGTTTCTGTCATCAATGCAACAATATAAGGCTGAGATATAGTTTGCCCCTCACCAATAGGTAAAGGTCTATCTTCATAAGCCATACGCTGACTTGCAAAAGGAACAAACAAATGTCTTTTAACATTTAACATAGCCCGAATTACCTTTTGATCTTTAATTCCTCGGGCCACAATTTGCTCACGCACCATACGCTGACGAACTTTTATATATTTATCAGAATAAATATTTTCTACATTGAAAGAAAATGCAAGAAATCCAAACAACAAGATTAATTTTAATGTAAATCGCTTTGTCATTTATTATGTTTCAAACATTTATTTAACACTTAATTTATTGTGAACCATCCGAGCTTGATACGACTGTATTATTGCTTTCAATTTATTTTCTAATCCCGAATAATCAAAGTTAGTATTTATCAAATTTTTATCCAAAAAAACATCTTTTTTATAATTATAAATTGCTATTGTTTTTTGACCATCAAATTGAAGCACATATTCATCTTTTATTATTTGGAATATTCCATTTATAAAATTAATTGCAAAATGATCTCCCGAATCATCAAGCAAACTATTTCCAAAACAAACAATAGGCTTATCACAACCAATATAATCAATAATTGTAGGGAAAATATCAGCTTGTTGAGCCACTTTCTCTAAATTCCCTTTAAAAATCGAATCAGTTGGATGATAAAAAAAGATAGGGATAGAATACATTCCCACATTATTATTATATTCCTTTTTCTCAGCTTGGGCTGTATGATCTGCAACAAAAACAAACAAAGTATTTTTATACCAATTGGTATTTTTTATCGAAGAAAAAAATTGCTTTAATGCATAATCTGTATATCCTATTGTTTCATGAACTTTCAAATTCCCTTTAGGAAACCTATTTTTATATTTTTCAGGGATAGGATACGGATGATGAGATGTTAATGTAAATATAGTGCTAAAAAATGGCTGTCTAAAACTTGAAAGTCGATCTCTAAAGAAATACAAAAACTCTTCATCGAAAATCCCCCATTTCCCATCAAAAAATTCTTCATTATCAAACTCTATCATTCCATAATACTTACTATAACCTGCCATACTAGCAAAGTTGTCAAAATTCATAGTTCCATTCTTCCCTCCATGAAAAAAGCTAGTATGATATCCCTTATTGTTTAGTATTTCAGGTAAAGCATTAATTGTATTCGACGAATAACGCGAAGTAATATAAGGTGTATTTTGCAGAGAAGGAATTCCTGCAACAATTGATGTCATTGCTTCAATTGAGCGCTTCCCATTTGCAAAAGCATTCGGGAACACTAAACTTTCTGCTATTAATGAATCTAGAAAAGGAGTATATCCAACACCATTATTAAATGCTCCTATATATTCTTTTGAAAAACTCTCAAGAATAAGAACAACAACATTAGGTTTATTTTTAGCAACCACCAAACTATCAGAATACAAGTTTACAGGATTGTAAATTGAATCAAGAACTTCTGGAATAAAATACTTTTTCTCAGAAACCGATTTCGCACCTAACGTTTTCATTATGGTAAAAGGAGTATTTAAAACCAAAGGAACATTTCTTGCCGAAGTATAACTTGAAGCATGAATTACACGCAAAGGTTTTAATTGAAAACCACCTCTACCTCCAATTGCTACCAACCCCAATAAAAGAACAAAAACTATCATTTGATACAAATACTCTTTTAAACGGACAATCTTATCATATTTTCTTAACTGTTTCAATTTAGGATAAAACCAATACAAAAATAAACAACTGCAAATCCAAAGAATTATCAAATACCAGTAATCTTTTATAAACTGCGGAAGTAAAGTTTTAAAATCTTCACCTAGCCATACATCCGAAAACACATCACTTGTAAGTCTTTTATTTTCAAAATCGAAAAACTTAGTATCAACAAAATTTGTTACTAACAATAACGCATTTACACCAAAATAAAAAACAAACAAAACTTTCTGATACAATTTATTATTTTTGAAACCTCCGGGAACAATACTAAAAAATATAAAGATTAAATTAAAATAAAATAAAGCAGAAATATCAAATCTAATACCTGCAATCAAAATCCAAATAAACTCCCAAGGCTTAACACTATTAAAATAACGAAAATTAAAAGCATAAAACAAAACTCTCGAAATACTAAATATTGCAAGCAACAACAACATTCGCAAAAGAAATAATTTAATATGAGAGATATAATTTTTCATCTTTACATTTTTAATAGTCATTAATTTTAAAATTCCTTGAAGCTATAATTTCAACTCATCAGGAACAACTTATAGAACATTCATTCTTCCGCATATTTTAAAATTATTATCTATTTGATAAATTTTTTCCACAGGTAAAAACATTATTAAAATAAGCAAAATTTATTCCAATTTGCAAAAATACAACCTAGTTGTTTAAACACCAAATCACCCTCATATATTTAGATTCATAACACGTACGTTACACCCTAGTACATCAATTTGTCTTTCAGTATATTATCATGTAACTTACATACATTGTTTGATTAAATATCTAATGATTTTTTTTTATGTTAAAAAACAATATTCAAGAGCATAAAATTAAACTTTGAATAATTAGTCTGTTTTATTGATTATAAATACTTTTGCAAGAAACAATTATTTTATGAAACCTTCACATATAGAACACATTGGAATAGCCGTAAAAAATCTTGAAAAATCAATCAAGTATTACGAAGAAGTATTAGGTCTTGAATGTTACAACATTGAAGAAGTAAAAGATCAGAAAGTAAAAACTGCTTTCTTTAAAGTAGGACAAACAAAAATTGAACTTCTAGAATCTACAGATCCAGAAGGACCAATCGGGAAGTTTATCGAAAAGAAAGGAGAAGGAGTACATCACATTGCTTTTGCTGTGAATGACATTGAAAACAAACTTAAGCAAGCTGAAGAAAAAGGAATTAGACTAATTGACAAAACTTCAAGAAAGGGAGCTGAAGGTTTAGATATAGCTTTTTTGCACCCTAAATCAACATTTGGTGTATTAACCGAATTATGCGAAGACAAAAACAAATAATAATCTTACTGCAAATATAATTTCATTCATTACTAAAAATGAGTAAACAAGACAAAATTAAGCAACTTATTGACTTAAGAGCCGAAGCTAAATTAGGTGGTGGCGAAAAAAGAATTGAATCACAACATGGTAAAGGAAAGATGACTGCACGTGAACGTATTGAGATTCTACTTGACGAAGGTAGTTTCGAAGAATACGACATGTTTGTAACTCATCGTTGTACTAATTTTGGTTTAGAAAAAACCAAAATTTTAGGAGACGGAGTTGTTACTGGAGCAGGAACAATTGACGGACGTGTAGTATATGTATACGCTCAGGATTTTACTGTATTTGGAGGATCATTGTCAGAAACATTCGCAAAAAAGATTTGCAAAGTAATGGACATGGCAATGAAAGTTGGAGCTCCAGTTATTGGAATTAACGATAGTGGTGGCGCTCGAATTCAAGAGGGAGTAACTAGTTTAGCTGGATATGCTGAAATTTTCCAAAGAAATATTATGGCATCGGGAGTCATCCCCCAAATATCAGCAATATTTGGCCCTTGTGCCGGTGGAGCTGTTTACTCACCAGCTTTGACTGACTTTATTATGATGACAGAACAGTCGAGTTACATGTTTGTAACAGGACCTAAAGTTGTTAAAACTGTTACTGGCGAAGAAATTACAACAGAAGATTTAGGTGGAGCTAACATTCATTCTTCGAAATCAGGAGTTTCTCACTTTTTGTTGGAAAATGAGGAAGAAGGATTATTACTTATTAGAAAATTAATTAGTTATTTACCTCAAAATAATTTAGAAGACCCACCTGTTATCGAATCAAATGATCCTATTGACAGGTTAGAAGATTCATTAAACGAAATTATACCTGAAAATCCAAATCAGCCATACGATGTAAAAGATGTTGTTTATTCATTAGTTGATAATAGTGAATTTTTAGAAATCCATAGACATTATGCAAAAAATATTGTTTGTGGTTTTGCCAAATTCGATGGTATGTCTGTAGGTATTGTTGCAAACCAGCCAAATTTTTTAGCAGGTGTACTTGATATTGATGCATCAAGAAAAGCAGCTCGTTTCGTTCGTTTTTGCGATGCTTTTAACATTCCTATTTTAACATTAGTTGATGTACCTGGATTTTTACCTGGAAGTAGTCAAGAATATGGAGGTATTATTACTCATGGAGCAAAATTAATGTTTGCTTATGGGGAGGCTACTGTGCCAAAAGTTACTATTACTTTACGTAAATCATATGGTGGAGCTCACGATGTAATGAGTTCGAAACAACTTCGTGGAGATATTAATTATGCTTGGCCATCTGCTGAAATTGCTGTAATGGGAGCTTCTGGAGCTGTAGAAGTACTTTATGGTCGAGAGTTATCAAAAATTGAAGACCCTGAAGAAAAAGCTAAATTTATTGCAGAAAAAGAAGCTGAATATAAAGATAAATTTGCAAATCCATATCAAGCAGCTAATATGGGTTATATTGATGACGTTATTGAGCCTAGAAACTCTAGATTTAGAATAATCCGTGCATTTGAAATGCTTCAAACAAAGAAGGATACAAATCCACCAAAAAAACATTCAAACATTCCATTATAGTATGAATTTACTTTTAGCTAAAATAGACACAGATTTCTCAATGGTTTGGGAATCGGGACTTACAACAGCAATTGTTGGCTGGCTTATAGTATTTGCAGCATTAGTTTTGTTGGTAATTGTTTTCTCACAAATACCTAAATTAATTTATTACAAAACTCGTAAAAAATTAAAAGAAGAGACAAAAAAAGATGTTGTTACAGACGACGAACTGCATGTGGTTGGAGATGTTAATGCTGCTATTTCAATGGCATTACACTTATTCTTTAGCGAAATGCACGACGAAGAAAGCAATATAATAACTATTAAGCGTGTGAGAAAAACATATTCTCCGTGGAGTTCAAAAATTTATGGATTAAGAGTTTGGCCAAGAAAATAAATAGCATAAAATGAAAAAATTCAAATTTACAATAAGAGGCAATGAGTATGACGTAGAAATCAAAAACTACGAAGGAGATATTGCCAAAATAGAAGTTAATGGTACAGAATATGACGTAGAAGTACATCAAGAAGTAAAAACTACCAAAACTCCTACACTAGTTCGTCCACGAGTTCCTGTTGAAAGGAAAGACAGTAAAATAAAAAAATCTGTTAGTAGCCGTGCATATGAACTAAAAGCTCCTCTTCCTGGAAATATTTTCAAGATATTGAAAAATGTTGGAGATGAAATAAAAAAGGGAGATACTATAATGATTATGGAAGCGATGAAAATGGAAAATAATATCCAATCGGAAAAGGATGGAAAAATCGTTAACATAAAAGTTAAAGAAGGAGATGCAGTTCTTCAAAACGATGTATTAGTTGAAATAGAATAGTTAATGAAGAAAAATTTAAATAGCGTTATGAAAAAACTTTGTTTAGTTATACTAACTTTTGTTTTTCTTCTTGGAAGCTATTCGTTTGCTAGTACAAGCCAAACTGATAATATAACCAAAGGAAAATGGGTTAATAAATCAGATGGATATAAACTACGAAAGGATAGTGACGAAACTGTAGAAAGATACAAAAGTATTAAATTTCAAGAAGATCGTACTTTTGTTTTAGATTCTGTTAAAATGAAATACTCTGGTCAGTGGACATTAGAAAATAATGTAATAAGCCTAGAGTTTAACGATCACAGCTTAAATACCAAAGTAGGATCTTTAACTCCTGAAGGTATAAAGATCGGGAAAGATTTGTATTCGAATTATTCTGGAGCAGTTGCCGGACTTATGAATTTTTATGAATTTACAGGTATTCCGAATGCTACTCTTGGTCATTTAATAATGGTAATAATAGGAATATTCTTTATATTCTTAGCAATTAGATATAACTACGAACCATTATTGTTAATTCCTATTGGATTTGGAATTATTATTGGTAATATTCCATTCTTTCAAGCCGAAGGATTCAATCTTAAATTAGGAATATATGAAGAAGGTAGTGTTTTAAACTATTTGTACTTTGGAGTACGACAAGGTATTTACCCTCCTCTTATTTTCTTGGGAATTGGAGCAATGACAGATTTTTCTTCGTTAATCTCGAATCCGAAGTTAATGATATTAGGAGCTGCTGCACAAATAGGTATTTTCTTAACATTTTTAGGAGCATTGGTTCTAGGATTTACTCCTGCTGAAGCTGGAGCTATAGGTATTATTGGTGGAGCCGATGGACCGACAGCTATTTTCTTGTCATCGAAATTAGCACCACACTTAATTGGATCTATTGCTATTGCAGCTTACTCATATATGGCTTTAGTTCCTATTATACAACCTCCTTTTATGAAGCTATTAATTACTAAAAAGGAACGATTAATTCGAATGAAACCTCCTAGAGCTGTTTCTAAACTTGAAAAAATTATGTTCCCAATAGTAGGACTATTGTTAACAGCATATATTTCGCCAAGTTCTTTACCATTATTAGGTATGTTATTCTTTGGAAATCTATTGAAAGAATCGACAGTTACTAAGCGTTTGGCCGACACAGCAAGTAATGCTTTAATTGATATTGTTACTATATTACTAGGAATAACAGTAGGAGCCTCGACTCAGGCTGATGTATTCTTAACCTCAAAATCGTTAATGATATTTGGATTAGGAGCTTTATCTTTTATAATTGCAACTTGTGGCGGTTTATTATTTGCTAAATTAATGAATGTTTTCTTAAAAGGAGATAATAAAATTAATCCATTAATTGGAGCTGCTGGAGTTTCAGCGGTTCCTGATAGTGCTCGTGTTGTTCAACACGAAGGATTAAAAGCAGATCCAACCAACCATTTATTAATGCATGCTATGGCTCCTAATGTATCTGGAGTTATAGGTTCGGCTGTTGGTGCTGGAATCTTATTAAGTTTCTTAATGTAAAAAACATTTACATATACTAAGAAAGGTTGCTTGTACAAAGCAACCTTTTTTGTTTTATTCTGTTTAAATTATTGCATATATTAATATATACGACACATATATAGTAAAAGAGTTTCGTTTTTATTTATTTTACAATCAATGAGCAATTTACTTTTTAATAGAATAAAAGCTGGAAATATAAAGGCATACCAAGAGCTATTTAATAAATATTACGATATCTTATGTAGATATGCTTATTTATATGTACCTAAAGAAGATATTGCAAAAGAGATTGTTCAAGAATTTTTTATTAAAGTTTGGGAAAAACGCTCATCAATAAATATTAAAACTTCAGTAAAAGCATATTTGTTTAACTCAGTCCGAAATGCTTCGTTGAATTACATTCGTACAAATAAAAGAGTTGAGTTTATTCAGATTAATAATATCGAACATGAAATTACAAATGAGATATCTGATATTGAAAAACTCGATAAAGAATACATCTCGGAACAAATAGCTAAAGCCATTAATAGCCTACCTCCTAAATGCAAAAAGATTTTTTTACTAAGTAAAGAAAGTAAGTTGACCTACAATGAAATTGCTAAAGAATTAAACATATCGAAAAAAACTGTAGAAAATCAAATGGGGATTGCTTTTAAAAAACTAAAAGAAAAACTATCGCCTTTATTATTCTTATTCATTTACTCATTTTTCGAATAAACTATCTATTTTATAATTCGATTTATAATATCATCTTCTTTTTTAAAAATTATTTTTGGGGGTATCACCCAAAAATTGTGTCTTACTAAAAAAAGCAATTACGAATATGGATGATTTTTATAATTTATTATCAAAATATATACTAAAAGAAAGCTCAGAAAAAGATTTAGAATTATTAAATGGATATCTAGAAGAATCTGATGAGCATAAAGAAATATTTAAACAAATGGTCAAAATTAGCCGTTTGCAAGAATCATATTCTTTAAGTATAAACACAACAAAAGGTTGGAATAAGATAAAATCAAAAGTAAAATCTCAAAAAAAACGCAGAATAATCATACCATATTTAGCTATAGCAGCATCGTTGTGTACATTATTTTTTATAGCAAAATTCTATTATCAAAAAAATAATATAACTTGGACTACCATTTATAATTACGATTCAAAAGCAAAGAATATAGCACTTAACGACGGAACTATTATTTGGCTGAATAAGAATTCGCATATTAAATTCCCTAAAAAATTTGAAGCAACAAAACGCGAACTTATTTTGTCAGGCGAAGCTTTTTTTGATGTACAGGCTAACAATACAAAGCCTTTTTACATTAAAACAAAAAATACAATTACTAAGGTATTAGGAACATCTTTTAATATACGCGCATATCCTAAACAAAAAAAAGAAACTATTAACGTATTAACAGGAAAGGTGAAATTTTATGACCATGAAAGAAATCAAATCATTCTAGAAAAAGGGATGAGTGCCGAATATTCGGTAAATACAACAAAAATTATAAGTAGAAAAACAACTAATTCGAATGTTTTAGCTTGGAAAACCAAAGAATTTATATTTAAGAATAAATCTTTAGAAGATGTATTACACGATTTACAGAAAGTTTATAATTTCGAATACATTATTAAAAACCAAGCTCTAGAACAAAAGTTAGTAACTACAAAATTTAAAGAACTATCAATTGATGAGATTGTAGATTTATTAGCACAAAGCTTAGATTTTTCTTATCAAAAAAATGAGAATTTAATTATTATAAAATGAAACAGAAGAAAATACTATTTATCGTTATAGTTTGGTTTGCTAGTTTATTTTCGGGTTATGGACAGGAAAAATTGGCTCAATACAGTTTTCAGAATAAGAGTATTCCTTTTATTATCGAAAATATAGAGAAAGTATATCAATGCCAGTTTACTTATCCTTCGGAATTGCTAAGCAAACAAAAAAACAAAAACATAAATATTAAAAATAAATCGCTTAACGAAGTCTTAAAATTATTGTTTGACGGAACCGATATTAAATATTCGAAAAAAGGCAGTTTAATCATCTTATCGAAAAAGAAAGAAAAACAGAAATTTATTTTAAGTGGGAAGATTTTAGAACAAGAATCGGGCGAAACTTTAATTGGAGCTACAATATACTGTCAGAAATATGGTATTGGAACAGCCAGTAATCAATTTGGTTTTTTCTCGATAGAATTACCTGAAGGCAAGAATGAACTTGAGATTTCGTTTATTGGGCATGCTCAGAAAAAACAAACAATCAACTTAACTAAAAATTTAAAGTTGAACTTTGTATTAGAGCAAGCAACCGAAAAATTCGACGAGGTAGTTGTTACAGCACAAGCAGCAAATGCTAATGTAAACAACATAAAAATGAGTAGAACAAAGGTTCAGATAGAAACTATAAAATCGATGCCTTCGTTTTTAGGAGAGGTTGATGTAATGAAATCGTTGCAAATGCTCCCGGGAGTTCAAAGTAGTGGCGATGCAACATCGAACTTAAATGTAAGGGGAGGTTCTTTCGATCAAAACTTGATTCTTCTTGACGATGCTCCTATATATAATCCATCGCATGCTTTAGGTTTTTTCTCGGTATTTAATGCCGATGCAATAAAAAATGTAGAAGTATATAAAGGAGGACAACCTGCTCGTTACGGAGAAAGACTTTCGTCGGTTGTAGATATCAGGATGAAAGATGGTAATTTAAAAAAATATGAAGGAAATATTACTTTAGGTACTATTGCCTCAAAATTATCTTTCGAAGGACCTATTATTAAAGACAAAGCATCGTTTTTAATTACCGGACGATATTCATATGCCGGATTTGTAGCCGACAATTTTGCCGACATAGCCTACGACATAGGCTTGTTTAGGAGCGATTTAGCAAACTATAAAAAAGGGAATAAGGTTAATTTTTATGATCTTAACCTAAAGTTAAATTATATTATTGACGATAATAATCGACTATTTTTCTCGGCATACAGCGGAAGAGACAACTTCTATTTTAAGCTTATAAACGAAAAAAGTAGTATGGATTGGGGTAACTTAACATCTACTCTAAGGTGGAATAAAATCATTAACAAACGCCTATTTACAAATACAACTTTAGTTTTTTCTAATTTCGACTATTCGTATTATATCAAAGATGATATTCGAGATTTTGAGTGGAGTTCTAATTTACAAGAAGTAGCTCTTAAAAGCGATTTTGATTATTATCATAATGCCCGTAATGAAATGAAATTTGGATTATCTGTTAATTATCATAGAATTAATCCGGGAGAGATAGCTCCCCGATCTGATTCATCGATAACAAAATACTCTAAATTACAAGATAATTACGGAATAGAAGCTGCTGTATACATTAGTAACTCGCAAAAAATAACCGACCGATTTAGAGTAGAGTATGGTTTGCGCTTATCTTCATTTTTCAGATTTGGCGAAGCTACAATGAATCAATATGCATCTGATAATTATTCTAAAGTTGTTGGTGTGAAAAAATATAAAAGCAACGAAATACATAAGTCGTATACAAATTTAGATCCACGATTAAATATGCGATACTCGATAAATGATCGAAATTCGATAAAAGCATCGTATGCTCGTACAAGTCAGTATCTACAATTACTATCAACATCGAGTATTGGTTTACCTACTGATGTTTGGTATTTAGCCGATTTATATACCAAACCTCAAACTGCTAATATTTTTGCTTTGGGATATTTTAAAAATTTACGAAGCAATATTTACGAATCGTCTATTGAGCTTTATTATAAGAATATGCAAAATCAAATAGATTTTATCGACAATGCTGATTTGTTTCTGAACTCGAGTATTGAGCAAGAAATAAAATCAGGAAAAGGATGGTCGTATGGAGCTGAATTTATGATTAAAAAATCGCAAGGAAAATTCAAAGGATGGATTTCGTATACCTGGGCTAAAACCCAATTAAAAATTAATGGGATAAACAAAGGAAACCCCTATCCTACTCGATATGATAAAAGAAACGACTTGTCGCTTATGCTTTCGTACGATTTAACAAAACGATTGGTTGTTTCGTCTAATTTTACATATTCTACCGGAGGAGCATTAACAGCTCCTGTAGGAACATTCGCTTTTCAAGGAATATCGCCAAATTATTACACCGATCGAAATGGATATAGACTTCCAGATTATCATCGTTTAGATTTTTCGTTAATTCTAAAACCTAAAGAAAAGCGTAAATGGAAAGGACAATGGGCTTTTTCTATATATAATGCATACAATAGGCATAATGCTTTTAGTATTTATACAAAAGCTCAAGATTATAATGTCTCAGCATCCGATTCGCATATGATTTATATGTTCGGAATTGTTCCTTCTATATCGTATAAATTAAAATTTTAGTACTATGAGAAAATTTATTATACCTATAATTATTGCTGTTGTTTCGACAACTGCATGTACCGAAAAATTCGATTTTGAGTTTGATGAAAATGTTGAACGAATAGTTGTTGATGCTGTCTTAACAAATTTCGAAGGTACAAAGTATAATTATGTCCGATTAACAAAAACCCAAAACAAGCCTACACAGGCGACTAATCAGACACAAGTAATACCTGTTATTAAGGATGCCGTTATTAAAATCTCGGACAATTTGGGGAACTCCGAAACATTACGATATACTGAAACATATGAAAATATGCGTGAACTCGGAAGCTATAAAATAGAACATCTTAGAGCAGTTGCTGGAAGAACTTACACCCTTGAAATTACATGGCAAGGAAAAACATATAAAGCTGTATCGAGGGTAAAGTCAGTACCTCAAATCAATCGAATAGGATTTCGAAGCAAATATCTTGAGGCAAAAAAGGAAACAGTAACCATTCCTTTATTGTATTTTAACGAGCCTCAAAATACGAAAGATTATTATTTGCTACATTATACTATTGACGGGTTTTCTGGATCTAATCGAAATTGGGGATATTCTATTCTTAACGATGTACATCTTACCGCACAAGTTAGAGGTATTGAGATAGACGATGGACAATCGGCTTCGGGAACCGACTTTTATCATAATATTCCCGAAGGATCTGAAGTAAAAGTTTATCTTGAATCGTTAACCGAAGAAGCTTACGAATTTTATCGAAGTATAATAAAACAATTTGAATCGGACGGGGGAGCTTTTTCGCAAGCTCCAGCTACCCCTGCCGGAAATATTAGCAACGGAGCCTTAGGCTTATTTCGTTGTTCAAGTGTATCTGAGAAAACTGTCATACGACAATAATTTCTAGTTTCATTTTTTTGGTGAGGGTGTTCATATTTTTTTAACACCCTCATTTTATTTTCGCCACCCCCTTGCATTATACTTAAGTTACTAAATATCAACTTCTCGCAATACTGCATTGTAAAAACATTTTTAAATGTTAACTCAAAACAATGCTATATAAGCAGAATAACTTTATTCTATTATTAAAATTATTAGTTTTATTCTATAAATTATTAGCTATTATTATGACCTTTCCGATAACTCTTTTATGTAATACCAAAATGGATTTTATGTCTATCCATCAATTATTGCGTCATCAGTAAGATTACAATTTGTTATATCGTTTGCAAAATAGTATTTTTGCCCGATCTCCGTGATAGCATATTTAAATTATAAAAAATGAGAAGATATTTATTAATTATTACCATTGTAATGGGTATTGTTTCTTGCGAAAAAGAACCCTTTAAAATAAAGGATGCAGGGACTTTGCCTATTATTAAATTATCTATTGATGAAAAATACCTATGGTCTCCTGACTCAGGAATGTATATTGTGGGTGAAAACGATATTGAAAACCCAAATTATAAACATAAATGGGAGTTTTCAGCTCAAATCAAATTTAAAGAAAACGGCGAAATTCAATTTTCAGATACCGTAGGTTTGAGAATTAAAGGTAACTGTAGTAGAGGTCACTCTATGAAATCATTTGGAGTTTACTGGCGCAAAAAATATGGTAAAAAGAAACTACAGTACCCTTTATTTCCTAATATCTCGACAACTACTTTTAAACGTATTTTTTTGCGTAACTCGGGAAACGACTTTGGAGAAACACATATCAAAGATGCCTCTATAATGGAAATTTTTAAGGATTATGCAAATGTTGATTTTCAAGCATACAGACCTTGTGTATTATATCTAAACAAAGAATATTGGGGTATTTACAACATGCGCGAGATGATTACTCCTCATCATTTCAAATACCATTATAATGTTGATGATGATGCAGTAAACTTACTTGAAGGATCAGAACGAAATCCTAGTATCGACGATGGAAGTAAAGATAGCTATATGAGAGATGTAGTTGATTTTCTAACAAAAAAAGAATTATCAGATAATAATAATTACAAAGCTTTTTCTGAAGTAATAGATATTGATAGTTATATCGATTACATTATAATTAACACTTATTTGTATAAAACCGATTGGCCTTGTGGCAATGCAAAATGGTGGAACGATCCAACATCGGTTAATCATAAAAAATGGAAATGGGTTGTATACGATTCAGATTGGACTATGAAAAACATAAAAAACGTAGATAAGCTTTGGCTTGGAGATTTTTATGGAGAATCGTATAACACTAGTTATAACGATGGTTTTTTTATATTCAACCATCTTGTTAAAAACAAAAACTTTAGACAAAAATTTTTAAATCGATATTTGTTTTTTATCGAAACAGTTTTCGAAAAAAACAGAGTTCGAAATATTATTATCGCTAACAGAGATCAAATAGCTTCAGAATACAATAATCATAAATCCAAATGGAATACTATAAGTAAAACCAAGTGGGAAAAAGTAATCGAGAATATGATTGAGTTTAATAATAAGAGAAATGATAAAATTAAAGGAATAATACAAAAACTAATTCATGAAAATAAATAAACTATTTACACTAATATTATTGTGTCTATTATCACTTAAACCTTTTGCTCAAAGAAACAATATATGGATTACTTATGGACACCCTAAATTTTTATATACCCCTGGAGTTGAAGCTAATTACTTTTTAAATAAATATATCGGAATACAATTAGGAGTAAGTACATACTTATTAGATTACAACAAAAACCAAATTGTAAATATAACCAACAATGCTAAATTTAACTTTTACGATGTGAATATAGGGGCTTGTACTATGCTTCTGAATAAAAAGCATAAACTAGGAGCTACTTTAGGAATAAAAGTTCATTATGCTCCTGAATTTGATGTCTTACATTATTACGAAGCCAAAGGTTATAACATTTATTTCGATTCGTCGGAACTACGTCCTAGCTACGGAGCCGACTTAGGCCTTTTTTATTGTTATAAAAGAATTACAGGAATTATAAAGTTTGATACTTCACGAAATAAATTTCGAGTGGGTATAGGATACTCTTTCAAGAAATAAAAACTTTATACAAAGCTTCTGCGATCGTCGGTAATCGCTTTCTTAACAGTAGATTTTGCTATACTTAAGACTTAAATTGCTGACTAGTCCTAAAAAAGCGCTACAAGATTAATTACAAAAATAACTATTTAGTCGAGCCTTAAAAAAAGCATTTTTTCAACGAGTTGATTTCATTTTGGATCTTTCCATTTGGGGAACTAAGGAAAAAATGATTTAAAAAAAGGAATAAAAAAAATGCTCTTTGATCCTATTGAGCATTTTCTTTAAATTATACCCAGTTCCTGCAAGAATAGCATTCAATTTATCACCTTTTATACCTTTAAAAAATTTATAACCATTCTATGATCGTGTTTTATATGACCAATAACTGGTTCTATTCCGGCTCTTAATCTAAACCGTTTTCTAGCTTTTTGTTTTTCATAATTACTAACCTGAGTTCGATTCTAAAAAATACTAACGACTCCTTACTTACCCAAGATCCTTGCGCTTACCTACGCAAGGTGTTTGCGCTTACCTACGCAAGGTGTTTGGGTGGTTACTTTTTAATATATGGAATTGTTTGCTTAAGGAATAAAACCTTTTTTCCCACTCAGCGAAGTCAGAACCTAGCGGAGCCTTTAGTTTTATACTCAGAAAATATCGGTAAAACCTTGCTTATTATGGAAAATGAAGTTACTGAAATATTCTTTTATGTTGATGAATTTTGCAACGAATTTAACAAAACTATCACTAAGTATCAATTAAGTAATAAGACCTCTAAGAATAAGCGGAATAAACCTTGCAGAATGCATGATTCTGAAGTTATTACCA
>JAKSCO010000225.1 GCA_022360575.1 Bacteroidales bacterium
AAGGAGATAGTAATATCAGTACCTTCTTGTGTGATGTAGTTACTCGCAATTATTGTGATTATACCTCTTCTGTATCTATAATCTTCACATACCATATTTTTTAATCCATAATCTTTTGTAATTGTTTTAGGCCATGTGGTTTGGTCGAGGGGTTCGTAAGTTAAAACAGGAGCGTTTTCATCAACCGTAGTACTTTTAAAGTTGCCAGAAATAATATATGAATCGATTTCTGTAGCTTCTAAGTAAACTTCATTGAAAGCATCTTTAAGTAATACATTTGCCAGATAATTGTCTTTTACTGCACTAATGGCTTCATCAAATGTTAATGTGTTGTCATCTTCTTTATTACACGAAATTGTTAAAATTGTACATAAGGGGAGCATGACAACCAAAACGATAGTAATGATTTTGTTTTTTTTCATGGTAAATTAATTTATTAGCTTGTTATTTGAACTATCCAATACACACCTAACAATGGCATACATATCCCGATAATGTATCCATGTTAATTGTTTAAAATCTAAATTATCCCTGTCTATTATTGCTGAAAAGATTCCTCAGCACGTTCAAAAATAGCATTTAAATTCTAAAGTACCATGTAAATTTTTGATTTATTTGATATAGGCAAAAAAATAAAGCCACTCAATTGAGTGGCTTTATTCAATTATGATTATATGTAATTATTAATATAGATATCCTTTTCCTGGAAAGTTTCCATCAAGTTTCAGGTCAATTACATTGTCTGCATCTCCAAAGCCAAAGTCTACGGATGCGTCTGGAAATTCAGAATCTTCTTCAAAAGTTATTTGATATTCTCCTGAAACATACCACCTGTAATTATTTGAAAAAGTTAATGGTTTAGAACTTTCAATTGCGATTTCGTATTTTGTACTATCAGGTGTATAACCATCTTGAGAACCTGTGATATATTCGTAATATCCAGTTAGTTGTCCGTTTTCGTCAAGAGTAACTTTTTGAGTATACTGGATTTCTTGGTTTAAATGAAAACGTTTATTTGAATTAACATTGGTTACTAATCCGTTAGTCATTGTAA
>JAKSCO010000091.1 GCA_022360575.1 Bacteroidales bacterium
CAAAATTCCATTCGTTGAAGCTGGCTTTTTTAGCAAAAGCGGCTGTAGTTAAGCCGAAAGCCTTGTCGCTTCCTGATGAAACAGCCTGTTTGGTTGTTTCTTTGTTCCAGTAAGAATGCTGTACCTTTCCGTCGCTGTAGTTATCTCCTATTAAACCGCCAACAGTTGCACTGGCTTCGTTGAGATCAATGACTTGACCTGCCGCATAGGAGTATTCAACGTTTCCATAAAAATTAGAGCCTGCCAGTCCCCCTACACCTCTGTTGCCGCTTACCTTTGCCAAAGAGTAAGAATTGCTCAGCAATCCCTTATTATTATAGCCCGTCAGTCCGCCGACATAATAATTTCCGCGAATTTCGCCGGAAACCGAGCATTGGCTAACATTTCCGCAGTTATGGCTCGCCAGTCCGCCGACAGTGTTTTTACCTGTAATGCGGACATTGATAAGCTGAAGTTTTTCAATCTTCGCAGGATTCCAACCTGTGTAGCCAAAAAGCGCTGCATGGTCTTCGCCCGGGCGGTTAATCGTTAAATTCTTGATCGTTTTTCCGTTGCCGTTGAAAGTGCCTCTGAATGCATAGTTCCAAGTTTGTCCTATCGGTAAAAATCCTTTTCCGCCGTGCCACTGGGCGGTTTCCGCTGCGTCAATGTTGTTATTCAGGATAAAGTGCTTGCTTCTTAAACTTGGCACATAACTCAGGTAGCTGAGCTGCTTCAGCGCGGCGATTTGGTAAGGGTTTTCTTTTGTTCCTTCTCCTCCGGCGAATTCGTAGTCTTCCGCAAATACGGCAGTGTACACGGTTGGGTTGCCGGCTGCAACGGTAAACGTGTACGGATTTCCGGCATCTGCAATGTCTTTTCCCCTGGCCGTCCATTTTTCGAAGCGCCAGCCCGGTAAAGCTTCTACTGACAAGGTGACTTGGTCTCCCAATTTGTATCCCCGGTCTCCTGATGAAGATTTTAATGCTGTTTTTTGGGCATCGCTAATCTCAATGTAATAGTCGTACAGTTCGTATTGCAGACAGGGACGGTTAGCTGTTGGGCCCTCTTTTGAAATCTTCCAGATTTTTTCAAAATTCCATCCTTCGAAACTGGCTTTTTTAGCAAAATCGGCTGTAATTAAGCCGAACGCCTTGTCGCTTCCCGATGAGGCAGCCTGTTTGGTTGTTTCTTTATCCCAGTAAGAATGCTTTACCTTTTCGCCGTCATTTTTTCCTATTAAACCGCCAGCAGCTGCACTGGCTCCGCTGAGATCAACGACTTGACCTGTCGCATAGGAATACTCAACGTTCCCGTAGTTTGAAGCTGCCAGCCCCCCAACTTGGCTTTTTCCGCTTACCTTTGCCAAAGAGTAAGAATTGCTCAGCAATCCGCTATTCTTATTAGTGCCCGTCAGTCCGCCGACATAATAATTTCCGCGAATTTCGCCGGAAACCGAG
>JAKSCO010000098.1 GCA_022360575.1 Bacteroidales bacterium
AGCAACATGGACAGCTCCCGAGTCGACTGGTAGACGTCCCAAAGATACATACATTGTAAAACGAGCATCCAGTCAAAAAAATATCGATTGGTCGTCGCCTAACAACATAAGTATTGGCGAAGAAGTTTTTAATATGGTATTTTCCGATGCCTTAGATTATCTGCTAAACAGAGATAATATTTATATTACCGATCGGGTAATTGGTGCCGATTCAAAATATGCACTTCCTGTAAAAACCATTACAAGTGAAGCTTTAACCGCTCTTTTTACCGATAATATGTTTCGTGCTATACCTGCCGATTTACAAAACAGTGTTTTTGCCGATCGCGGATTTCAGCTAGTAACAGTACCTTTTGACAAACTAGATAGCATAAAATATCGCAGCTTACTCCGAATTATACCCAATGGCGATACTTCTGATGTTGCTGTCATTATGGATTTGGATCGTCGATTGGGAGTTATTGTTGGATCTGCTTATTTGGGAAGCGTAAAAAAATTAATGTTTACGGTAATGAACTACTACCTTCCGTTCGAAGGCGTTTTACCATTACACTGCTCGGCAAACGAAGATAAAGACGGTAACTCGGCTTTATTGCTAGGACTATCGGGTACCGGAAAAACAACCCTATCGGCCGATCCAAAACGTTCTTTGCTAGGCGACGACGAGCACGGATGGAGCAACGATGGGATTTCTAACTTCGAAAATGGTTGTTATGCCAAAATGCTCGACATAAACCCCGAAAAAGAACCCGAAATTTACGATGCTGTAATGCATAATGACGATCCGTTAAATCATGGTGCTATAATCGAAAATGCTATGATCTATCCTAACGGAGTGTTCGATTTTAGCGATAAGCGAATAACCGAAAACTCGCGCACATCGTACCCTTTAGCATTTTTAAGTAACATTAAAGAATCATCGGTATCGGGGCATCCTACTACAATACTGTTTTTAACAGCCGATGCTTACGGAGTATTACCTCCAGTATCGAAACTAGACCCCGATCAAGCAAAACTTTGGTTTTTGATGG
>JAKSCO010000260.1 GCA_022360575.1 Bacteroidales bacterium
AAAATTTAAAATTAACTCAATTAGCAAAAGCTAAATTGAGTCGTAAAAAAATGACCAACCTCCAAGGAGGAGCTGGTAATTGCTGTTGTTCTTGCTGGGCTCAGAACCATGGAGGATCATCTACGTCAGCAAATGGTGGAGCAAATGATGCAGATGATTTGACTTCAATACATGGTTGTATTGACGAAGTTGTTATTACTGCTTAATTAGATTAAACCCCAATACTGTCAGATTTGACAGTATTGGGGTTCACATTTATGTAATTTTATATTATGAAATCTTAGAGATAATCCATTTTAATATATACGAGTATGGTTATATGCCTTGGGTATCAATGCTCTATTTCGAAAAACTTACAAGAGTGTTTTGCTTAGTTCATTAGTTGAGTGTGTTTACTTGCAAGCTTGTGAGAGAAATTAACCCTTGTGGAATCAAGTAACAAAAAATTACACTTGCAAAGATGAATGCAAGAAACAGTAAATTAATAAACAATAAAAATATAAAAGAATGAAATTATTTTATTTAATAGTTATACAATTATTAATGGTATCGTGTAATTCGGCTTATAAAGACTCTCCCCTAAAAAAAACTGTTAATAAAATTAACTTATTTGAAGCTTTTAAGAAACGAGGCGAAATTAAGCTGAGTGATTTTATCGAAAAATTAGAATATGTTCCCCTAGAAACAACAAAAAATGTTGTGATCGGAAAGATTCGTCAATTATTTGTTACTGAGAAGTTTTTTGTAATTCACGATTGGTTCAGATGTTATTTATTCGATCGTAAGGGTAAATTTGTTCGATATATTGGGAAAAACGGGAAAGGTCCAGGAGAATATAGCGCAATTAGATGTATAGATGTTGACGAACAATCAGGCTATATCTATATTAATGTAAATACGAAACGTTATTTTCTTAAATACAATTTTAAAGGAGTGTTTTTGGGAGCTATAGGTAAGGATTTAGATATTAGTGGAGTTGCTTTTATTGATACCTGCAATTACATTTATAATGTAGAAAATTACTATGGTAATAGCAAATACAAGTACGTTACTCAGGATATTAATAATGAGATAATTCATAAATTCCCTAATTGTATTCGGTTTAATTACCAAGCTAGTAATTATGGGACTGTCCTTAGTCGGAATAATTGTAGTTTTTTTGTGCGTAATGATTTTTCTATTTATGCAAAACCTTTTTTTAATGACACTATTTTTAAAGTAATCAATCGTAATAAAATTATTCCTTGTTACATTTTTGATTGTCAAAAAAAGAGAATTCCGATAAGTTTATTAGGAGATAACCCAGATTTTTTTGCTGAAAACCCAAAATATTTGGTTCCTTCAGATATAGTTTTAAATAATAAGTATGTTTTTGTCGAATTAGAATATCAGAAGAAAAAATATGGAGGATTTTATTCAGTAAATACACACAAAACATATGTATTAAATCCTGTTATAGAAAAACTTTATGGTTTCTATAATGATTTTGATGGAGGACTGCCTTTTTGGCCAGTAACAAACTATAAACAAGATAAATTAGCCGGTTTTGTATATGCATACCAATTAAAAGATTATATAAAAAATAATTTGCACAATAAGGAAATATTGAACACAACAAACCAACAAAAATTGATAAAAATGACAAACCAAATAAATAAGGATAGTAACCCAATTTTAGTAATTGCTACTATAAAAAAAGAATGTTCTTTATAAATTTTTTTAGATATGAAATTAACACCATTACATATAAAAGAATCTATTTGTTTAGTTCCTCAAATTACGTTTGAAGTAACTCAGGCTTGTAATTTAAATTGTGCTTATTGTGCTTATGGCAGACTCTATAATTCAGAGATAAAAAGAGAAAGAAAAAATTTACCAGTAGAATATGCAATACAAATAATAAAGTATCTGGTTTCTTTTTGGGATTCTAAACAAGATCCTTCTTTTTCTAAACAAGTTTATATTAGTTTTTATGGAGGAGAACCATTATTGAATATAGATTTTATAAAACAAGTGGTTGCTTATGTCGAAGGGTTAAATTTAACAAAAAGACAGTTTGTTTTTTCTATGACAACTAATGCTACTTTACTCGATAAATATATTGATTATTTAGTAAGTAAGAACTTTAGATTGCTTATTAGCATTGATGGAAACAAAGAAAATCATAGTTATCGGGTTACGCACAATAAGAATAATTCGTTTGATGTGGTTTACAGAAATGTAAAGGCTATTCAAGAACAATATCCATTGTTTTTCAGAGATAATGTCAATTTTAATGCCGTTTTACATAAAAAAAATAGTGTTTCTGATATCTTCAATTTTATTAATGAAGAATTTGATAAAAATCCAACTATAGGAGAGCTTACTACTGTGGGGATTAAGCCAGAATCTAAAGCGGAATTTTGGGAAACTTACCAAAATAAAAAAGAAAGTATTTTATTAGCAAATAATACTAAAACTTTAAAGGAAAAATTATTCCTTGAAACCCCAGAGATTAATCAACTAGCATTATATCTTCATCAATATAGCCAGAATGTTTATAATGATTATAATGAACTATTATTTGATTCTTCGGAAACAGAAAGACTTCCTACAGGAACATGTATTCCTTTTGGAAAAAGAATGTTTATTACTGCTGAAGGAGGAATTTTAGCTTGTGAGAAAATTGATCAGAAATATGTATTGGGGAATGTTGATTATAGTGGAGTTTATTTAGATTTCGATGAAATAGCTCAAATTTATAACGATATGTATTCTAGATTAGCTAAGCAGTGTTCAACTTGTTCAATAAAAAATGCATGTCAACAATGTATTTTTACTTTAGAAAATAAAGATAACCCTATTTGTAGAAAATATATGGACAAGACTACATTTAAACGTTTTGAACAATATCAAATGGATTTACTAAGAGAAAATCCTTATTTATATGAAAAAATAATGAAAGAAGTTATTATCAATTAATAGCTACTCTAAAAAACAATCTTATTTAATTAGTAAACTATGTCAGATAAAATTATTAGTCCTAAAAAAGATACTATAAATACTAGTGTAATAAATTTGGAGCAAGCAAGATATTGGTTTATTCTATATAAAGATACTTTTGTTTGGATTAAGAATAAAGATATTTTAGTGTATAATTCAAAGAATTGCAAAAGTGACTTATTTAAGATAAATGATATAACTACGAAAGTGTTTGAAGCGTTTCAAGATATACATAACTTATATTGTATAGAGTTGATTGATCTGGAGAATAGTATTGTTCAAGATATTATTTCTAGAATAGAAAGAATGGATGCAGGAAGATTGATTTGTCAAGAAAAGGAAAGCCTTAAACCTATAGTTTTACCTCCAATATTGAATTTTCAACCAAATTTAGAAGTAATAGAGAATAATGAATATTCTATAATTAAAGGTAAAGCTGCTCATTATCTTAATGAGATAACGTTGTATCTTAACAAAGAGGATAAACTTACCAGACAATTAGTACATTTAGATTATACTAAATTAAAAGAAAACTTATCTATTTTGCCATATAGTTCTGTTTCTAATGTAAATCTTTATGCAAAGAGTATAACAAAGTATGTTTATTGGGAAGAAATTCTAGAATTTTTTGCAAATAACAATATTGAAATTTCAATAAATCTTAGACTAAAAGAAATTGAAGACTTTCATCTTATGGAAAACAATTCTTTCTTTAATGCAATTACAATAAATATAGAAGTAGAAAATGGAACCGAAAAAGACTATAGAATTGCCTTATCTAAATTGAAAGATAAATTTCAAAAGATTAATTGGAGGATATTTATTTCAGAAGAACAGGAGTATCGTCAGCAAGAAGAGATTATAAAGTTACTAGAGCAAGAAACATATGAGTTTATCCCAGTATTTACAGGCAAAAATATAGCGTTTTTTAAAGAGAACGTTTATTTGACGAATAATGATTTAAAAGATATAGAAATATCGCGTAAAGATATCTTTATGAATCAGGTGTTAAATTCTAATTATTTTGGAAAACTTACAATAATGTCTAATGGAAAAGTTTACGCAGGAACTCAGATGCCAGCCATTGGAACAATCAATGATAGTGTGCAAGAGCTTGTTTACAAGGAATTAACTCAAGGGAAATCTTGGTTAAGGATAAGAGATATGGAGCCTTGTTGTGACTGTGTTTATCAATGGTTATGTCCTCCTCCATCGGATTATGAGCTAATTATTGGTTCTCCTAATCTTTGCGATAAAATATTTACTTAAAAGCAATCCATCCTCTATCTCTTGATATGGCACTAATAACGCTATTGATCTGCATGAATTCTTTCTGAAGATTGTTTAGCTCGTCAAGAGATGCTTTTTGTTCTTGAGCCTTTAGCAGCTTGTTCGAAGCATCTTTTTGTGCTACCTCTAGAATTTTGCGTTTGTAAGTAATTATGGTTTCCGGAACCAATTTCTTTAAAATACTTTCTTCTGTAGCGACATGTGCTCCTGCTTTAGTAAATATTTTACTTAGTGTGTAGGGCTTGCTTAATAAATCGGCCGAGAGTTTACTTATTTCCGGGTCTTGATGATAAACGAAATGTTTATTCTCAATAAATTTCCCTTGGTTAACAGCCTCAAGGTATTCTTGAAAAATTTGTTTGTAGATTAAATTTTTAAATTCTAAATCATCATTTAAAATCTCCGAGATAATATATTCAGAGACAGAAACAATTCTTTCGTCGTCATATTTATCTTCTTGGTAAGTGTAAAGTGTTTTGTCTCCATACAAAAGGAGCAATCGTATTAATTCTTTTTCTTGTGCTTCTGAGTATATATCGCTAACAAACGAAGGAACAGATGGAGATGCTTGTTGAAATGTTGAGTCGGGACTTAACGAGCGTTTGTACTCTTTTTCATATGTTCGTCGTCGTATCTTATTTATCTCGCCATAAAGTACTTTTTCGTTTATATTTAATATCGAGCTACATTCTTTGATATAAACTGTTCGGGTAATATTTTCAGGAATTACAGAGATTGAACGAACGATGTCGCTTATTAGATTTGCTTTCTTAACAGGATCGCTTTTAGCTTCTTTTGATAATAAGCGGGTTTTAAATGTTATAAAATCCTCTTCGTTATCGTTTATGAAACTAGTTAATTCTGTTGCGCTGTGTTTTTTAGCAAACGAGTCAGGGTCTTCTCCATCGGGTAATAAAAGGACTTTTACATTTAATCCTTGTTCTAAAACAAGATCAATTCCTCGCAGCGAAGCTTTTATTCCGGCAGCATCGCCATCGTAAATAATTGTAACATGCGGAGTAAATCGTTTTATTAAGCGTATCTGCTCAACTGTTAATGATGTTCCTGATGAAGCTACTACATTTTCAATTCCTGATTGATGCATAGATATTACATCAGTGTATCCTTCAACTAAATAGCATTTGTCGTGCTGGGTTATACTTTTTTTTGCAAAGTACATCCCATACAAAATACGACTCTTATGATATATTTCAGACTCGGGAGAGTTAAGGTATTTTGCAGCTTTTACATCTTTTTTGAGAATTCGTCCCCCAAAGCCGATTACATTACCAGAGAGTCCATGAATAGGGAAAATAACTCGTCCACGGAAACGATCGTATTGATTGTTTTCTTTTACAATGGTTAATCCCGATTTTTCGAGATAATCAATCTTAAAACCTTTCTCTTTTGCTGCAATAGTAAAAGCATCTCGTACATCTAAACTATAACCTAGTTCAAATTTCTTGATTATGTTTTCGCGAAATCCTCTTTCTTTAAAATAGCTTAAGCCAATTGCTCTGCCATCGTTGTGTTTGTGGAGTTTCTCTTGAAAGTAAGTATTTGCAAATTTAGTAGCAACTAATAAACTATCTCGCTCATTTTGTTGTTGAATTTCTTCGGCTGTAAGTTCTTTTTCAACAACTTCGATATTGTATTTTTTTGCTAAGTATTTAAGAGCCTCGGGGTATCCTAAATGCTCGTGTTCCATTACAAAGTTTACAGCATTTCCTCCTTTTCCACATCCAAAACATTTGTAAATCCCTTTTGATGGAGAAACTGTAAACGAAGGTGTTTTTTCGTTATGAAAAGGGCATAATCCCAAATAATTAACTCCGCGTTTTTTTAGATTTACAAAGTCCTGAACAACTTCTGTAATTTCGGCAGTATCAATTATTTTTTGTATGGTATTATGGTCAATCATAAAATTATTTATCAGGTAATCAGTTGGTTATTTTTTAAATGAACTGATCGCTAAATTACTAAAAATAAAAGCAATTCGTAATATTATTTGTATTTACTTTATATGAGTAATAATTTAAGTATTTTAGTTTTTTTGATAAAATTTTTTGTATGAGAAAAAAGTTAGTTGTTCTATCTGGAGCAGGTATGAGTGCCGAAAGTGGAATAAAAACTTTCCGGGATATGGGTGGTTTATGGGAGGAGTATAATGTTATGGAAGTTGCTAGTCCTGAGGCATGGCAAAATAATCCGGAGTTGGTATTAAGATTTTATAACGAACGTCGTAAAAAATTATTCGAAGCAAAACCCAATGAGGGTCATTTAAAAATTGCGCAGTTAGAAGAATATTTTGATGTCCAAATTATAACTCAAAATGTAGACGATTTACACGAAAGAGCAGGGAGTAGTAATGTGCTTCATCTACATGGAGAATTGAAAAAAGTACGAAGCACATACGACTCTAATCTAATTTATACAATGAATACTTGGGAGTTGAAACTTGGTGATGTTTGCGAGAAAGGTTTTCAGCTGCGTCCTCATATTGTTTGGTTTGGAGAGGATGTTCCAGCGATAAATCAAGCAATTAAAATTTGTAGAAAAGCTGATGTATTTCTTGTAGTAGGAACATCACTTAATGTTTATCCTGCAGCTGGTTTAATTGATTTTGTCTCTGATAAGGTTCCTTTATTCTTAATTGACCCGAATGATGTAAAGACAAATAATGACGTTACTTTTATTAAAGAAAAGGCAAGTGTTGGAATGAGAGAATTTAAAGATATCCTTTTTAAAAAATATATTTAATGATGGTTTATAATAATCTTTTTTGTTTTAAATAATTTTCCATCAATTTCGAGAGAACAGAAATATAAACCATTCTTAAAATCACTGACATCTATTTTAAATTTGTTATTCTTTTCTTCAATTTCTTTAGTGAAAACAATTGATCCAATTGAGTTATAAACAATTAATTTGGCTTTGTTTAAAAATATTATTTCGTAATCGGCATAGAAATAAGTATTTGCCGGGTTAGGATATAATTTTAATGTTTGTAATTCTTTGAAATTAACTTTGCTGGTGTCGTTTAAGTATTCATCAAAATGCTTGTTAGCAAGAGATTGTTTGTTAATGAAAAATAACGAGATTAAGATTATTAGGGGTATAAGTTTTTTCATAAGCAATAAATTAATACTTCATTAACAAAAATAGCAAAAATTATTCCAGAATTAAGGCTTGATAAGAGATAAAATTAAGTAATACTCTTAATTTTTATTTGCTATGATTTTATAACCGTTTTTAAATAAAATTCTTAGTAAAGAATCTGAAGTTTTGATTCCTTTCATTTTCAAGACTGCTAAAAAGTACGGAAGCTTGCCGACGACGAGAAAGTGCTCTCCGTACCATACGGAAGCTTGTCGACAGCTAGAAACAACCTTCTGTACTTTTCAAAAATTTGAGACACTGTCGATCAAATTTATATTTCTGAATACAGACTATGCCTTACAAAAGAAGCTGTCATATAGACAGCCTCTTCTTGTAGTATTATGAGATTTCGAATTAGCTTATTTGCGATCCGTTGCTGGTTTTGTCGCTAGGTATTGCAAAATTTAATTTACCACTAGCGTCTTGTGCCATAAGAATCATTCCTTGCGATTCGATTCCTCTTATCTTTCGAGGTTCTAAGTTTACTAAAATGCTAACTTGCTTTCCTATAATATCTTCTGGCTTATGGTCGACAGCAATACCCGAAACAACTGTACGTTGATCGATTCCTGTATCTATTTTTAATTTTAATAATTTATCTGTTTTAGGTACTCGTTCGGCTTCTAATATTGTTCCAATACGAATATCCATTTTCATAAAATCATCAAAAGAGATATTTTCTTTGGCGGGCTCTACTTTTGCATTTTCTTGTTCGTTTGCTTTCTTCGAATCTTGGAGTTTTTGTAATTGTTTCTCAATTTCCTCGTCTTCGATCTTTTCGAAAAGTAAACTTGCTTTATTTATAACATGTCCGGCTTTTATTAAATCTCCTTTTCCTGTCAAATCCCAGTCTATTTTTTCAATATTCAAAAAGTTACGAAGCTTATCGCATGTAAATGGTAAAAAAGGTTCCATTACAATCGATAAAGCAGCTGTAATCTGAATTGAAATATTCATAATTGTTTTTACTCGTTCAGGGTCAGTTTTTATTACTTTCCAAGGTTCGGTATCAGCTAAATATTTGTTGCCTAAACGAGCTAAATCCATAGCAATTTTAACAGCTTCTCTAAACCTGAAATTTTCTATACTTTTTTCGAGATTTGTTTTTATTACAGATATCTCAGCAATAGTTTCTTTGTCGAAGTCATTTAATTCGTTACAGGCAGGAACTTTGCCATTGTAGTATTTGTGTGTAAGTACTAACGTTCGATTTACAAAGTTTCCTAAGATAGCAACAAGTTCGCTATTGTTACGCGATTGGAAATCTTTCCATGTAAAGTCATTGTCTTTTTGCTCGGGCGAGTTAGCACAAATAGTGTAACGTAAAACATCTTGTTTTCCTGGGAAGTCTTCGAGATATTCGTGAATCCAAACAGCCCAATTTCTTGAGGTTGAAAGTTTATCTCCTTCTAGATTTAAAAACTCGTTAGCAGGGACATTCTCTGGTAAAATATAGTCTCCATGGGCTTTTAACATCGAAGGAAAGATTAAACAGTGGAAAACGATATTATCTTTTCCAATGAAATGAATTAAACGAGAATCGTTGCTTTTCCAGTAGTCTTCCCAATTTTTTCCTGATTTTTCAGCCCAGGCTTTTGTTGCTGAAATATATCCGATAGGAGCATCGAACCATACATAAAGAACTTTTCCGTCAGCACCTTCAACAGGAACAGGAACTCCCCAATCTAGGTCGCGAGTTACTGCTCTGGGTTGTAAACCTGCATTTAACCATGATTTACATTGACCGTAAACATTCGATTTCCAATTCGATTTATGATTGTCAATCCAAGCTTCGAGCCATTCATTTTGATATTTTTCTAAATCTAAATACCAATGTTTGGTTGTTTTTAAAACAGGAGCATTACCACTAAGTTTTGATTTTGGATTAATTAATTCACTAGGGCTCAAACTTGTTCCGCATTTCTCGCATTGATCTCCATAGGCTTCTTCAAATCCACATTTAGGACAAGTCCCCATTATATATCTGTCGGCTAAGAATTGTTCTTCTTGCTCGTCGAAGAATTGTTCTTCGGCTTTCTCAATAAATTCACCTTTATTGTACATTGTTTTGAAAAAATCCGAAGCAGTTTCGTGGTGTAAAGGATCAGATGTACGATGATAAATATCAAAAGCAATGCCTAATTCCTCAAAAGCCTTTTTAATCATTCCATTGTATTTGTCAACAACATCTTGAGGAGTAATTCCTTCTTTTCTTGCTCTTAAGGTGATAGGTACGCCGTGTTCGTCAGAACCACAAATAAAGGCGACATCATTCCCTTTTAATTTCAAATATCTCACATAAATATCGGCAGGTAAGTATGCTCCAGCAATATGACCTAAATGTAATGGCCCATTAGCATAAGGCAATGCCGATGTAATTAAATAGCGCTTTGGATTATTCATTTATTTTTATTCTTTAATTTATATTTCTATCGAATATCTGGCAAATATACAAAGGAATATCTATTTATTGAGTATTTTCAAATAGACTGTTTTAAAGTGTATTTTTTATCTATTCGGAGAGATAAATTTTCGAAGTATTAAATTTTAAATTATTCGGACTAAATTTTCTACCTTAGCTTTTACAAATATTAAATTTATAACGTATATGATTACTCCGAATAAATTAGAAAAAGGAGACAAAATAGGAATTATAGCTCCAGCACGAAAAATTAAAATGTGCGAGATAGAAGCTTCGATAAAGGTTTTTCAGAAATGGGGTTTAAGAGTTGAATTAAGCGAAAATTTATTTGAAGAGTATTTTCAGTATGCAGGAACAGAAAAACAAAGAGTTAGAGATATTCAATTGATGCTAGATAATCCTGAGATTAAAGCGATTGTTTGTGCTCGAGGCGGATATGGAACCGTGAAGATATTATCGGATTTAAATTTTGAGAATTTTATAACACACCCAAAGTGGATTATTGGATATAGCGATATAACAGCTTTACATTCGTATTTAAACAAAATAGTAAAATCAAAAACAATTCATGGTACTATGCCTATTAACTTCCCTAAAGATTGTTTTGAAAATGAAGCAATAATATCTTTGAAGGGGCTTTTATTCGGAGATTCTTTTGATTATAAATTGAAAGACCATTCTTATAATAGGATGGGAGAGGTAGAAGGTGAATTGGTCGGAGGGAATTTATCAGTATTATACAGTTTGTCAGGAACAAATTATGATTTAGATACAAGAGGAAAGATTCTTGTAATTGAAGATTTAGACGAATATTTATATCATATTGATCGTATGATGATGAACTTAAAATATGCTGGGAAATTAAAAAATCTGAAAGGTCTAATTGTTGGAGGGATGACTGAAATGAATGACAATATAGTTCCTTATGGTAGAACAGCATATGAAATTATTGCAGATGCAATTAAAGAATATACTTATCCTGTGTGTTTTAATTTTCCTGTAGGTCATATAGAAAATAATATGGCATTAATTTTAGGAGCGAAGATTAATCTGAAAGTTTGCGAAAAAGAGGTTTTAATTAGTTATTCATAATTTCGAAATCTTGAGGTATGTTGAATCTATTCACATCTAATTTCTGAGGATTAATATTAACAACAGAAGTTCTTAGTTTTTCTCTACGCAATAGAGTTCTTTCTACGCTTAACATGGGGAAAAAACCATACGTTTCAGGAATTTCATTAAAAAAACAATATGTATTATCAGCTTTAATGAGCAGTTTTACTAAATCGCTGAATAAATAGAAATTATTTTGCCACACCCAATAAGCGACTTCTGTATTTTTTTCAATATTTTTTACTCGCCACTGATAGCATTTGTATCCATTAACTAACCTCGAATTTCCAGTTTTTAGTATTGTATATTTGTTTTCAATATCAGATAAATTTTGCCCTAAATTTAGTTTGACGTATAGCTTTTCTTCTGGAGATAAAATATATACTTGCTTTTCTTTTACATTGACAATGATTGACTGTGTTATGTCATGATTCCTGTCGAACTTGTCGATTCGGACTTTATTATTTTTGACAAAATATGTAAAATAGGAAGTTTCGTAAAAAGATTTTTGCACCATTTCTATACTCCCTTCAAAAGAACTAAGATCTTCAGTTGAAGATGTAAATATTAGCATAAAACTAATAAGGATGCTTAACATAATTTAAAAATCTTATCTTTATACTACTCTAAATTTACAAGTTTTTAATTAAACTCTCGACAATAAAAGTAGCAAAAAAATGGCACAACACAATGAAATTGGTAAAAAGGGGGAAGAGATAGCAAGAGAATATCTACTTAAGAAGGGATTTCGAATTAGAAATTTTAATTGGCGATTTCGTAAAAATGAAATAGATATTATTGTTGAAAAAGATGAGTGTTTAATTGTTGTTGAAGTGAAAACTCAGACAAATGAGTATTTTGAAAATCCTAAAGATAGAGTTGATTATAAGAAACAGAAATTTATAATAAAGGCAACAGAAGCATATATAAATGAATTTAATATAGATAAAGAAATTCGGTTTGATATAATTGCAGTAACTTTACTCCCATCAAAAATAAAGATAGAGCATATAGAAGATGCTTTTCAGTCAAGTTTATTGATATGAATATTGAAAATTTCAGAGATTATTGCTTAAATAAAAAAGGAGTAACCGAAAGTTTTCCCTTTGACGAGACAACCTTGGTTTTTAAGGTTATGGATAAAATGTTTGCTTTAACTGATATTGACTCTGACTTTCGAGTAAATCTAAAATGTGATCCAGAGAGAGCAATCGAATTAAGAGAAATGTATCCAAAAATAATCATAGCAGGACATCATATGAATAAAAAACATTGGAATACCATTATTATGGATGGGACAATTTCTGATAAGTTTATAATTGAATTGATAAATCATTCTTATGATTTAGTCGTTAGTAAATTATCGAAAATAAAGCAGCAAGAATTAGATGCTCTCTAAGAACAATAAGTTATGCTAAAGTTGGAACGAACATAAAAATTAAAAGAGAATAAGATGATGAAACGTTTATTTAGCTATTTTTTTCAAGGTTTAATCTACTTAGCACCGTTAGGGATTACTTTATTTGTTTTATATAAGGCGTTTGTTTTTTTGGATGATCTTTTAAATCCCATAGTAATGAAATATATTGATATTAATTTTCCGGGATTAAGTATTATTGTTGTTTTTTTACTTGTAGCTTTATTGGGGTTTCTTGGAAGAACAATCATAGCAAATCCGATAAAACGAATAATGAATCATATTATAAATCGGTTGCCTTTGGTAAAAGTTATTTATACTTCGATAAGAGACTTGTTAACTGCTTTTGTTGGTAAGGAGAAAAAATTTAATCAACCTGTTTTGGTAAAAGTAAATACAATATCAGAATTAGAAAAACTGGGTTTTATTACTCAGAAAGATATTTCAAAGTTAGGTGTGACAGGAAATAAGGTTGCAGTTTATTTCCCTCATTCATATAATTTTTCAGGAGAGCTATTTATTGTTCCTGAAGAGAATGTTAAGCTGATAAATGCACCTTCAGCAGATGTCATGAAATTCATTGTTTCGGGAGGTGTTGCATATGATGATAATTTAAATAATTAATAATATAATGACAAAATAGAAATGAAAAGAACAGTATTGGTATTAGTTTTAGCTATTTGTTGTTTTGTAGCAAAAACACAAGAGGAATATAAATTTAAACCCATTATTGATTTGGGTGTTTCGAAAGTAAAAAGCCAAGATCGAACAGGAACATGTTGGTGTTATTCTACAATATCTTTTATTGAAAGTGAGTTGTTGCGAATGGGGAAAGCAGAATATGATCTTTCAGAGATGTATATCGTACGAAAGGTATACGAAGCAAAAGCATTAAGACATATAAAAACACATGGAAAATCAAATTTTAGTCAAGGAGGACAAGCTCATGATGTGATGAATGAAGTTGTTGCTTATGGTTTAGTTCCAGAAAGTATTTATAGTGGAAAAATGTATCGTTCAGAAATACATGATCATAAAGAATTAAGTCATGTTCTTTCTAGTTTTTTAAGCGGAGTATTAAAGGCACGAAATCCAACTAATGTTTGGTTTAGCGCGTATAATTCAATATTGGATGTTTATATGGGAGAAACTCCAAAGCAATTTAATGTTGATGGTAAAATGTATACTCCACAGTCATTTGCGAAATCCTTAGATATTGATGTGGATAATTATGTTGAAATAACATCATATAAAAATATGCCTTATTATGAAAAATCAAGTTTGTTGATTCCTGATAATTGGTCGAATGATGAATACTACAATGTACATCTTGATGAGTTTATGGAGATTATGGAATACTCGTTAAAACAAGGATATACTTTTGTTTGGGATGGTGATGTAAGTGATAATGGTTTTTCTCATAAGAATAATATAGCTATTGTTGATGATGGAAATAATAAAGAAAAGCTTTATTTAACTGAGCCAATAAAAGAAAAGCATATAAGCGAAGATTATAGACAGGAGATGTTTGATAATTTTAACATTACAGATGATCATTTAATGCATATAGTAGGTTTGGTTAAAGATAAAGATGGGACAGTTTATTATAAAACTAAGAATTCGTGGGGAACTGAAAGTAATACGAATGGTGGTTATTTAAATATGTCAACTGAATTTATGCGTTTGCATTCAGTTGCTATTTTAGTACATAAAGATGCTATCCCTAAGAAATTAAAGAATAAACTAGGAATTTAACAAAAAGATATTTTATTTTCGGGGAAGTTTTTAAGCTTTCCCGAGAATTTAAAGTTTTGTATTGATTGTATGAGGGCGTTTTAATTTAAATTAAGTTGGTTTTCTTTAATGTAAATGTAATTGAAGTTCCTTTTTCAGAAGTACTATCTATTATTATCTTTCCTCCATTTTTTTCAATAAATTCCTTGCATAAGATTAATCCTAATCCAGAACCTCTTTCGTTTTCTAAACCTAATCTGGTATAATGTTGATCTATCTTAAAAAGTTTTGATAAATTTTCTCTATCGATTCCTATTCCTGTATCTTCTATAGTGCATTCGAGGAAATTATAATGCTTATCATGTATCCGAATAAAGATTATACCGTTTTGTGGAGTAAATTTTAGTGCATTAGAAAGCAAATTACGGAAAACGGTTTTTATCATATTTTCGTCAGCAAAGGCAGTTAATCCTTTAGGAACATCTAATTTTAGACATAAGTTTTTTTGTAGTATTTTATAGTTTATTAATTCAATATTTTCTGATATTATTAGGTTTAAATCTATTTTTTGTGGATTGAAATTAATTTCGCCCATTTGAGTTGAAGACCAATCTAAAAGGTTTTCAAGTAGATTATAGGTTCTTAATGAAAGTTTATTTAGTTCAGAGATAAAGTCTTTAGTTTGAGCTTTGTCATAATCTTCGAAATCTTTTAAAATAATATTTGATGAATTAGCAAGAGTACTAATAGGGTTTCTTAAGTCGTGAGCAATAATTTTAAAAAATTTGTTTTTTGTAGCATTACTGATTGCAAGTTTATCTCTTTGTTTTGCAATTTTATTTTCGGCTTTAATTATATCTGTTACATCAGAGTCAATGGCAATAATATTTATTCTTTCTCCTCTGTTGTTTAATACGTGGGTTAGTGTTGTTTGTACCCATATTTCACTTCCTCCTTTTTTTTGAGTTTTAAATTTATAGATAGTTGATTCATTTTTCTTTAATGAAGATTTTAGAGCTTGTTGTATATTGGGATAACTATTAAATTCAATTATATTGCTTTCTTTTTTTTGCTTATACTCTTCAAGAGTATATCCATATAAACGAATAAACCCTTCGTTTACCCATTCAAGATTTCCTTGACAATCAAAAATAGCAACAGAACTGTTGGTTTTGCTAATAGCTTCAGATAATTTCTGAAGTTCGATATTTACTTTTTTTAACTTGATTGCTTGGTTTGTAATTTCCCATTTTTGTTGTTCGAGTTTTTTATTCTTTGCTATAATATGGGCGTTTGCTTCTTTTACTTGTTTTGATTGGGCAAGTATTTCCTCTTTTTGTATTAATATTTCTTGGGTACGTTCAATTACAATTTTTTCAAGTTTGTATTTTTCATTAATCAGACGTTTTGTATAAATCCAAATAATAATTATTACTATTGCTGAACTTAATAATAAGAAGGTGATATAAGCTAAAATACTCCTATACCAGGGGGGCAATATGGTAAAATGAAATTCAGTTGTATCTGTCTCTTGATTGTAAATGTTTTTAGATTTTACTTTAAAAGTATATTTCTTGTCTCTTAGATTAGTGTATTCTTTCTTTGTTTCTGATGTCCATGGCGACCATTTAGTATCAAATCCTTCCAGATAATAACTATATTTATTGTTTTGAGGTTTTTCGAAAAAGGGTGATGAATAAAAAAATGTTAGTGAATTATTCTCATATTTTAAGTTGGTATTAATGTCTATATTGGAGCTTGTGCTTATTTGATTGGATTTTAAGCTTTTGTTTTTTGTTAAAAAATTTGTTCCATAGTATATGATTGAATCGTTTGATAAGACTTTTCGAATAAGAGTTGGGTTTGTTTTGTTTGAGAAACTATATTTATTTGGGTAATATCTATAGATTTTATTTCTTGTAGCAAACCATAATCCTTTATCGTTGTTCTCTAGAGGAATATAATTTGATATAAATTTATTTTTTAATCTAAGATAAGATAGATTGTCTATCTTATCTTGACCTAAGATGTCTCTTGTATTTTTAGTTGATGTTTTGTATTGTTTAAATCTTTTTTGTTTTTGATTATATGTATATAAGTGTTTGTTGGCTTTAAAGAATAAACTATCGTTATGGTTATATATTTTTATTAATTGTACTGATGGAATGTTATTTAATGTATCAAAAAATTCGACTTGATATTTTGATGTTTTTGGGATGGTTGGTTCATTAATTTTATACAAACCTTTGTAATTAGAATTTGCCCATAAGTTTCCAAGGGTATCTTCGTTAATAGAATGTATTATTCCTTTGATATTGGAATATGTCTTGTCTCTTTCCCAAATACCGTTAGCGTATTTAAAGGTTTCAATTCCATTTTCTACTCCTAAAAATAAATAGTTTGGATTTTTTTTATACTGGTGAGCAGAGTAGATACTTTTGTTCGTAATAAATTGTCTTAATTTATTGTTTGTTATTTGGAATAAACCTTTGTTAGTAGTAAGAAGAAGAGTTGTTTTTCCCCTGCCTGATATTTTAGGAGGATGAAAGGATAAGAAACTCCAAGATTTTTCAAAATCGCCAGTAATAGAATTAAAATGATTCGTATTTAGGTCTGGAGTTTTTTTGAAGTTCGTAAAGTATATTCCAGAACAGGTGGCTACATACAAATTTTCATTTAATTTGGCTATAGCAGAGATAGCTCCGTTAATTCCTTTTTTATGATTCCAATATCTAAAAGGAGATAATAATTCAATTTGAGATATTCCATTTGATAGAGCAAGCCATAATAATTTCCCATCCGAATAAGCGTAATTTATAGGGCTTTTAATTCCAACACTTCCTTTGTCTATAATATCTTTAATATGCCAATCTTTGGTTATAAAAATGCTTTTCCCAAAAGTAGAGCAAAGTACGTATGATGTGTCGTTAACAATACATCCATGTCTGTATGTATTGTTACAAAAGAAATCATTTATTTTTTTTGCATTTTCAGAAATTTTAGAGATCGAAATTAATTGTTCTTCTTTATATAAAAACAAACCTTTGTTTTTAGTACACATAAGTAATCCTTGTTCGTGAGGAAAAATATTGATAACTTGAATTGCAGAAAAGAATCTTAAGGGAGATGTTAAGTTAAGTTTATTGTTTTCAAGTTTAAGAATGCCCTTCCCTGTTTCTTGTATATAGTAATCGTTATTTATTTTGAAACTTGCGAGAAAATGATTTTGAGCTTCCCAGTAATCAAGTTTTTTATTATGATATCTGAAAATGTATTTATGTGTCGAAAAGAAGACTGTATCAGAAAAACAGTGTATATTATACACATCCCCGAAATTAAGAAAGGCAGAATCGATTAAATGAGTTAGAGACGTATAATTTAGTTTCCCTTGATGATTAGGAGATAGATAGCCTATTTCGTTATAAGCACTTACATATATTGTATTATTTGAGCAAATCTTTAGATTTTTTACAGCTGATTTATTTTTCACCTTTATTAATTCCCAGTTTTTTCCATCATATTCTAGAATTCCATGAGAATTTCCAAAGTATAGAATTCCTCTATTATCTCTTGCTATAGCCCAGTTTTGAGATCCTGCTTTATAATTGGATGGAGAGTGATACGTTGAGAATATTAAACCTTTTTCTTGACTTGATATTGTTTTTAAAAAGCTTAGTGCAATAAATAATATAAGAAAATAATGTTTTTTAGATAAACTCATTAGTTAATTTCTATTTTACTAAATTCGTCTAGAATCTTGATAACAGATTCTTTATATTTCCTTCCTATAGGAATTTCGGTTTTCCCAATATCTACTCCAGATAAACTATATGCATCAATTTTATCGAATGCGACTATATATGATCTATGAATACGGATAAAATTTTTTGGATTGAGTTTCTTTTCAAAGTTGCTGAGTAACTGTTTTGTTAATACTGTTTTGCAGCTGGTAACGACTTTTACATAATCTTTAAGACTTTCGAGGTATAATATATTTTTATAATATACTTTGACCATTTTTTTATTTTCTTTTAAATAAATGAAATCTTGAGCTTGCTCTTTATGTTTTAACAATTGTTCTTTACAGATATTTTCATAAACACGATTTGTGGATTTAAGAAGACGTTCGAATGATACGGGTTTTAGAATATAGTCATCAATATTAAGATCGAAACTTTCTATAGCATATTTTTTATTTGCTGTTGTAAATATAATTCGTGGATTGATATTTAATTTCTTTATCAGTTCAATTCCGCTTAATTCGGGCATTTCGATATCTAAAAATATTAAATCAATAGAATTATTTTCTAAAAAATTAAGAACAGGAAGAGCACTTGTAAAGTCTGAAATTACTTCAATAAAAGGAATTTTTTTTAGATAGCCTTTAATAATAGTTATAGACAACGGTTCATCATCTACGATAATACACTTTAACTTCATGAATTTCTTTGTGTTTAAAGAATTAATTCTGTAGTTTATACAATTAATAAATTTGAAAACAATATATGAATAATTTTTATAAAAAAATAAAAAAACTAAGCAATTTGCTTTTTGTCATGTGTAATTGGTATCTGGTCGATATCATAAATATTGTATGAAGGTAATGAGTAAATTGCTATATTTTAAATTTAAAAAATATGCTGTGAAAGATTTTGCTTTGTTTAATTTAATTTTTTTAGTTTCTCATTAATAGTTCAAAAAAGTTACATTAATCCAATTTAAGTATTGTGAGAAATTGGGTTATAAATATGGGGTTATGAATCAAAATGAAGTAGATGTAATAGTGGTATATATCCCTGATGGACAAAGAGTAAATGACTAGGATTTTTACAAAGCTAAAGTAACTCAAGAGTTTTCTTATGCGGCTCAACTTGGGTTTGAAATAATAACCGAAACAATACAAAAAAAGGATATACTGTTGAGAGTTTGTTTGTTCTAGTGAAACAAAAAAGGAAGTAAGAAAATACCATTATTGAAATTATGGAATTTATTAGAGATAAATTAGAACTGGAAATAACAAAGAATGTTCCGATAGTTCGGAATATCGCAATCCCAGATCAGAATTTTAAAGTAAATCGTACTTTACTAGTGTCTTTTGATTGGCGTAGTCACAATGGACATTCTTATATTGGTGGTGTTCGAGATCAAGGTTCGTGTTATGCTTTTGGTGCAGCAATTGAGGGAACTTATAATTACGCTAAAGGAAAATATGACAACAATGTAATTGATTTTTCAGAAGCTTATATTACATGGTGCTTAGGAGCAATGTCTCAATATAGTAGTCATTTTAATGGATGTAACGGAGCTGATTACGATTATTGCTCCTATAATATATTGTGCTTCGGTTAGCAATAATGCTAGTTATGATAGAATTATTGCTATGACAAATGTAAAAAAGCGTATAATCAATACAAACGATTCGATTGTAAAAGAAGATGTTTTGTATAGCAAATGGAGTTTATACTATTACTATTGAAATTAAAGATGGTACTTTTACTAAAACATTTATTAAGAAATAAGTGATTTTTTGTAGATTAATAATAGCTAAAGAAGCTAGGTGAAACCTAGCTTCTTGTTTTTATATGTTCTTATAATAAATTAAAACAGACCACTATTTTCTACTTTAAATTGGGTTGATCCTATTTCGTTTCCATCAGCGAATACATATACATGATAAGTTCCTGTAATTAGGGCTCCATTATTTTCCCAGAAAATAATAACATCTGTTTCGTTGTTTGAGTAATTAACAGGTCTTTTGGCTGAATAAACAATTTCTTTTCCTTCGAATTCAAATAAATCTTCTTCTGATTTTGCCAAAATATAATCATCTGGTCCGGCAATACGGATGTAGATATCTTTTTCGCCGGCCCGGGCTAGCACATTTTCTTTTAATGTAAAACTCACCTTTACTTTTGTAATTTTATTTATTCGATGGGTTTTTCTACCTCTCTTGTTGATAGGGAAAGCAATAAGATTTTTTGTTCTTAGTGTACTAGCTATTTCTACTTTACCCGACAAATCTTTGTTTTGTTCTTCGAGTTCGACATTTTCCGACTTCGCAGCTTTTATTTCATTTTTTACTTTTATATTTTCGGCAACCAATTGTTGATTCATAGTATTTAATGAATCAATTTGACGTACATAACTTTTGGCAACTGTACGTAGCGTTGTTAGTTCTTTTTGTAATTGTCTTATACGAGCGTAATTTGTTGCTTTTACTGTTTTTATCTCAACTAAAAGATCATCAATCTTTTCTTTTTCTTTGTTTAAATGTGCATTTAACGAGTCGTTGTCTGTCATTAACTCATTGTAATCATTCTTTAACTGAACTAAATGAGCTTGAACTGAATCTTTTTCGGCTGTTAGTGCGATTTCTATTTCCTGTGTAGTTTGTCGTTGTGCTATGTATAGCCATGTAACAACAACCAATAACCCAATTACTAAAAATAGAATAAACAGTAAACTACTTTTGTTATTCGATTTCTGTACTTTCCCTTGATTCTGTCTGTTTTTTTGTTCTTCCATTATACTAATTAAATTTCAGGTTTTTAATTCGTGTGCAAATGTAAATTATATTTTGATTAAGATCAATATCTTATAAATTTATTAACGATTAAAATATTCTTATAGTATAGTTTTTCTATAAGACTCTAATTTTATGTTTCTGTTAATACAATTATATGTATTGATTTTAGCGCAGTGTAGGACGAATTGAATATACAAAAGAATAAATTCTTGTTACGAGATATGTTTTTAAGAATTTTTTATTCGACAGAAATAGAAATCAAGGATGAAAAGGTGTGTTGTATGAATATAAAGTAAGTATCTCTGGTTTGGAGAGATACTTACACTTGTAAAATAATTAGAAATTTCGGAATTCTTTTGCAACTATAGGCGAAATATCTTTTTCTCCTTAAAATTTTTAAAGATAGCTAGTCCCTATTTGTTTTGCTTTAGATTCATTTATTCGATCTCTTAATGGGAGCTTTTCAAAGAGCATTGTCGTCTTAGCCTATTATTAATAAATCTATATCGGTAGCATGAGTTTTTATTTGGTATAATTGCTCCGGTTGTCTCTCTTCAGAAGGAAAACTCTGAGCGTAATATGTTTGTCGTTGATTCTCTTGTTGAAATAATCAGTAGCTTCTGATAGCAAATATCCAAAAGAAAAGCACCTTAAAAAATGTTTTAAGATGCTTTCTGAAATAATCTGTTATTGATATTTTATTCGATAATTACCTTTTTCGATGTTTTTTTATTGTCCGAAATAATTTCGACAAAGTAAATTCCTGACTCAAGCTCTGAAGTATTGATTTGTACTGTCGTATTAGCAAAAGCAATTTGTTTATAAACAATAGTTCCCGAATTGTCAATTAATTTAAGCAGTACTTTGTTGCCTAAGTTATTGTCTATTTCGATATTTAATTCGTCTTGAGCCGGATTAGGATAAATTACTAAATTTTGTTTGTTCGTATTGTTAATTGCAGTAGCTACATCGTTAATGTTTATAGTATAAATAGCGGTAATAGTTTCTGTTCCGTCGGTAGCTTCAATCGTAAGATTAAATGTACGATTGGCTTCGATATCGTAGTTTAAAGCCTCAGAGTTTTGAACAACAATGTTTGTTCCGTCTAGTTGGAATGCATTGTTTGTATTTCCTTGAGTAATCGAATAACTAATGGTGCCTGTACCTAAGTAACTCGAAACAATTTGCCCAACAACAGTTCCTGTAGCACTTCCTTCGTCAATAGCATAAGTTCGGGCTTCTAAATTAATCAGATTAAGAGTAATATTAATTGTATAGTTGGCTGTTTCGGTAATGGTATCGGTATCGTCTTCGCGAGCTTCTATCGTAAGATTAAATGTACGGTTTGCTTCGATTGAATAATCGAGGGCATTTGCCGTTTTCACAACAATATTGCTATCTATAATTTCGAATGCATCGGCAGTATTTCCGGCAAGAATCGAAAGCTCAAGGGTATCTGTTCCGTAATATTCTGCATCTATTTCTCCAACAATTGTACCTACAGTGCTTGTATGATACATTAAGTATGTTCTGTCGTGGATACGCAGAGTAATGTCAATGAGATTAATGGTGTATGTAGCTGTTTCGGTCGAAGTGCCGTCAGTGGCTTCGAGTGTAAGGTTAAATGTTCGGTTAGCTACAATATCGTAGTTTAAAGCACTGGCATTTTGCACAACAATACTATCGCCTTCAACAGCAAAAGCATTGTCGGTATTTCCGCCTGTAATCGAGTATGTAACTGTTCCTGTTCCATCGTAATCAGAGTTGATATGACCAACGGCAGTTCCGGTCGGAAGTCTTTCTTCAACATTTAGTGTTTTATCGTAGAAGAATAGAGGGATATTATTAATGTTAACCGTATAGTTGGTGTAAACCGAATCGGCTCCATCGTTAATTTGTACTATAATATTAAATGTTCGGTTAGCAACTATGTTGTAATTAATAGCCGTAGGGCTTTGCACAGTAATGCTATCGCCTGTTATTTGAAATGCATTGTCGGTGTTTCCTCCAGTAATACTAAATGTCAGAGTACTATCGCCGATATAGTTGTAGTTAATGCGACCAACAAGAGTTCCGATAGCGCTTCGTTCGTCAACCGAATATGTTTGTTGATTGATTGTTAAGAAAGGAAGATAATTGTAATAGCTGATAGTATCTATTGAGTTTCCTAGTCCGACAACCTGATTTAATACCAGAGAGGTAGTATTTTCGCCAAATAAGTTAACAAGAGCAAAAATTCCTCTGGCCGAGTATAAATCAGCTAAAGGAGCTTCGTCCATAAGTTCGAAACTAATGTTTGTGTTGGTCGATGTATTTCTGAAAACCTGATATACTCCTGGATTTGTTGAGTGAATTCCTACGATCAAATCTTTCTTGTTGTCATCATCAAAATCGTAAAACTCTAATGTATATGCTATGTTGTTTGATGAGTAAGAACTAAAAGGATCGGGGCTAAGTGTTGTTTGCGAAAAAACGGCATTGGTGGCAGTTCCAGTATTTTCGTAAATTTTAACAAATGGACTTTGTCCGTAAATGGCTGTCACTAAATCTAAGTCGCCATCAGAGTCGATGTCTTCGAACACTAAATTGTAGGGTTCGTTACTTCCATTGATTCCCGACAAGGGATTGTTAGCAGCATCCTGAAGTTTATAGTTGGGTTCGGCTACCGATCCTACATTTTTGTACATCTGCATGGGGTTTGAAAAATTGGTCTTAAATAGATCTAAGTCTCCATCGTCATCGATATCGGCAAATGCTTCAGTGCTATTTGTAAAATATGGAATGCCGAATGCTTCGAGAGCTGTTTGCTGAAATTTAGGATTTGTAGCTGTTCCTGCATTTATAAAAAGTCTGTTTGGTAGTGGATAAAAATTGGCTATGTTGTCGAGATACAAATCTAGGTCTCCATCGTTGTCGAAATCGATAAATCGGGTAACATCATCGGTAAAGTTATGGATAGGTATTGTTAACCCCGAAGCTGATCCACTGAAAGTACTATCGCTAGTATTGTATTGATAGTAATAGAAATTATTTTTTGTATTAAATTCGTAGTCTGATATAAAAAAATCATCTTCGTTATCTTGATTTAAATCAGCAAATACAGGGAATAGGGAATGTCCTCTAATTCCTCGTATTATGGTATCGGTAGTATTTATTGTAAATTGTTGACGTCCGTTGTTTATTGTATTTTCGAGAAAAACCAAATCGTTGCAATCGTGTGCAATGGCATCTATGTCATTATCCCCATCTAAATCGCGAAAATCCATGGTTGGGTTTTCGAGTTCTAATCCCGCAAATGGATTGTTTGTTCCTAATTGTTCGATAAAAGTATCGGCCGAATGTTCGAAATATCTTATCGTATCGCTTTCGGTCATAAATAAAGCATCTATGTCGTTGTCGGCATCGATATCGGCAAAGGCAATTGAGTGGATTGATCCTAAAGAGCTGAATCTGTTTTCGGTTCCTGTTGTAAGTTTAAACCTTAGCGTATCAGCATTGCTTGTATTTTTATAATATACTACAGAACCCGAATAGGCAGGATCGGTAGCGTATATGTCCAAATCGTTGTCGTTGTCGTTGTCGATAAAGGCAAGGTAAGCAGGTATTGTAAAAGTATTCGATATAAATGGTAATACTCCCAGAGTGTCGACAGTATGATCGGCGAAAACAAATCTTTCATCAGCATTTATTCCCTGATTGCGATAAAACTTATAAACATAAGAACCTTTATTTCCTCCCAGAAACATATCTTCGTCGCCGTCGCCATCAATATCAACAAATGTGGCAATTTCTTGGTTGCCAACATAGATACTAGAGTTGAAAATAGCTGTTCCTTGTGGGTTTTCAACCCATTTTCGAGCTATATTCTGACCCGAGGCTATTGAGCTAATAAGTGTGAAAGCCATTGCTACCCCCGCAGTTTTTAAGCCTGTCGATAATTGTATTTTATTTAGTCGAGAGTATAACAGTTTGAATTTGCGGGATAGAGATTTTCGAGCTCGTATTTCAAGTTGAAAGAATGTACCATTGCTTAACATCTCTTTAATCTTCGAATATAAATTTCGATATTTCTTTAGTAATTTATAATATCGAGGATTTGAGTAAAAAAGTTGTTTTTTCATTGGTTAAATATTTTAAAGATCATTATCCTATTTTGCGAAATAGTACTTGTTAATGAGTAGAACCATAGATAAATTCTTTTGTTCAAAAAAGAGAGAGTTGTTTAGAACCAATACAAAACAACCTTCATTCTTTTAATCTCAGTACCTGATACTCATGTATTCATACTAACATCTCAAAACACTTCTTTTCTCTTCAAATATGTACTGAAAATGTCATCGAAAAATCTGTAGCTAATGTTAACAAGGGAATTGTAGTCCTAAATATTGAGTACTGAATAATGCGGGTTAATAAACGTTTTTAAAACTAAAATAAATGACATCATCTACATTTAATACATATAACAGATATTTAAAGGCGCATTTAATTGCTATCTATGACATTATGCTTTCCCCTATTAAAAAGCACGGAGCTATAGCATTTTTCAATTTGATAAATCACTTACATGAGTAAACCTCGATAATAATAACTACCAATAAATCGCCAAAACAGAGGGAAGAAACATTAGAAGATAAAGTTTTAGCTATTGCTCTTGATCGTTTATTGTTCCACCTCGAGGAGGTTAAAATGTTCGGTAAAAGTTACAGAATGGAGAATCGTAAAACTATTTTTGAAAAAAGTAATATCTAAAATCAAATGCTCAAAATGGGGAAATACATTTACGAAAATTTGAGGATTTTTAATTTGCCATTTACAAAAAGGGCATTTCAAAATTTATTATTCCTCGAAGGAATTATCTATAACTGGGAATCAGGCTATTATCGACCCATTTGGGTCAATTCATTTTTCTCTCCAATCCCTCGATTGGCAAAGAGTCTGGGCGAACAAAAAAGCGGAGATTCTATCAAAATTGATAAAATCCCCGCTTGGGTGGAGCATAGCGGAATCGAACCGCTGACCTCTTGACTGCCAGTCAAACGCTCTAGCCAACTGAGCTAATGCCCCATCTCTGGGGTGCGAAAGTACAATTTTTATTTAAAATTAAAAAATAACCAATAGATGAATCAAGATAGATTCGATGTTGTTGGGACATTTGTTTGAGGTTTAAAAATGTTAATTACTGAAAACTAATCTTTTGTTTTGTGTTTTATTTTATAAAATGTCAAAAATTGGCAAATTTTTAATCTGAAAGTTTTGAAAAAGATTATTATATAATTATTTTTAGGCGTTAAAAAAATAAACCGACATGGAAGTAAAAAAAACAGATAAGGCTAATTTAGAGAAGAAAAGAGGTATGTTTCTTCAACTAGGTTACGTAATTGTTCTTGGGCTGGTTCTGCTAGCATTCGAATGGGGAACACGACCTGGGAAAATTGACTCGTTGGGAGAGTTAGCAGATATGGATATTGAAGAGGAGATTATTCCTATTACAAGACCCAAAAATGAACCACCACCACCACCACCACCAGTACAGACAACAGATGTTATTAATATCGTTGATGATGATGTGGAGATTGAAGATGAGTTAATTCTTGATGATACTGAGACAGATCAGGATGAAGCTATTGAAATTAATGAACTAGAAGAAGAAGAAGAAGAGATTGTAGAGCAAGAGGTTTTCTTTGTTGTTGAGGATATGCCTTTATTTCAAGGGAAAAATAAAGATGCTTTCCGTATATACATTCAGAAAAATTTAAAATATCCTGTTATTGCTCAGGAAAATGGTGTAAGCGGAAAAGTGTTTGTTCAGTTTGATATTAGCCCTAAGGGTAGTGTTACGAATATTGTTGTTGTTCGAGGAGTTGATCCTTCGTTGGATAAAGAAGCTGTTCGAGTTGTTAAATCATCTCCAAAATGGACTCCAGGAAAACAAAGAGGACGACCTGTTAATGTTCGATTTACTTTCCCTATCGTATTCCAGTTGCAATAATAAACTTAGATATAGAATAAAAGCCTCACTTTATGTGGGGCTTTTATTTTTTTATACGTTTTTGATTTTTATTGATGAAATCTTTCCAACTTGTATATGATTTTTCGGAACAAGGATTACTTGATTGATAGAAATGACACATTGCAGCAGCTAAACCATCTGTTGCATCTAAATCTTCGGGGAGTTGTTTTATCTTTAATAAGCTTTTTAAGAGCATTGCTACTTGCTCTTTTGATGCATTTCCTTGTCCTGTTATTGACATCTTTATTTTTCGAGGAGCATATTCAAATATAGGTATTGATCTCGAAAGTGCTGCTGAAATAGCAACTCCTTGGGCTCTCCCGAGTTTTAACATCGATTGCACATTTTTACCAAAAAAAGGAGCTTCAATTGCTAATTCGTCAGGATGATACTGTTCGATTAATGAAACTACTTTATCGAAAATATGCTTAAGCTTTGTATAATGATCGGTAAATTTTCGTAAATCAATTACTCCAATCGCAATAAGTTTAGGATTTTTATTTACGATATGAATAATTCCATAGCCCATAATAGTTGTTCCGGGATCAATCCCTAGTATGATATTTTCTTTATTCATTCAATAAAGTTTATAAAGCTCCTATCTCATCTCTAATTGAGCGAATTTCTCTTTTTGCTTCGGTTGTTAAAGGTGCTGATTTTGTAGAAGAAAAAGCTCCTGTTGTTATATGTCTTAAAGCTTCGGATAAAGTTGCCTCATGACTTCCAAAGTTGTGGAATACATCGTCGGTAACATAACTATTAGCTGTAAGCCCGTTGTAGTAATCACTAAATCCCTCAGAATTAGTTACACTAAAAGATATAGGGACATATACAAGATTGCTAATAATGCTTTTGAACGAATACATCCCGACAGGTTTGCCATAGGTATTGTTGCCAATAATATAAGTATTAATATATGGCGAAAGTCCATTTATTATAGATTCGCTTGCCGAAGCTGAATTTTTACTTGTTATAAAATAAACCGATGAGAGTTTTAAGGAGTTTGCTTCAGCTTTAAAATAAATACTTGCATCTAACTTGTTAACATGGTTATTGTGTTTGTAAGTAAGAAATTTCTTTCCTACTAGATTTTCTGGGATAATAAGATTTGCAATATGGTTTGCTATGTCGATTGATCCTCCGCCGTTGTAGCGTAAGTCAATAACTAAATCTGTTACATTAGCTTTTTTAAATTCGCTAAATGCTTTATTTAATTCGGCTCTTGCTGGTTCAATAAAATTTTGAAAAACAAAGTATCCTATTTTTTTTTGTCCCGAGGTAATAATCTCTTTGTGGATAATCGAGTTTATTTTTAGTTGTTTCTTTACAAAAGTATGTGTCGAAGTTACACCTTCGGGCGATTCAAATTCAAAATTGTTTGAAACTCCAGCAGTATTAGCTCCCAAAAGGGAGTTTAAATTAGAATTCTTATCAACAGGAGTTCCGTTAATTTTCTTTATGATCCATCCTCGTTCTATATTGTTTTTTTTGAAATCGGAGTCGCTATACAGATAAGTAATTCGTAATTTATTTTGATTATCGGCAGAATATCCAAAGCCATAACCTACATAATTTCCTTTAACATAATATTGTTCATGTTCTTCTATTGTTGTAATATAACTCCATTTATCTTTAGGTTTGTAGCGTATAGCATTTAATAAATCTTGAGGATTCGAATATGTGTTATTCTGTGATGGGATAGAGTCTATCCAGTAATAGTATGAATTTAAAATTTCTTGCAGTTCTTCTGTAGTGTTAGTAAATGGAGGATTTATTGTTTCTTTTTTACAAGAGCTTACTAGAATTGAAGCAATAAGTACGAAAAGAAGAATACTGTTTTTAACGATTGATGTTTTCATTTTGTAATAATTTATAATTTCTAAAAATCAGTTTACTCAAGGCTCGATTAAATCAGGCAAGCAGCAACTTTATTCTGGATAATTTATTTTTATTAGGTAGTTAGTTAATTTTAATTGATAAAAATAAATAAATAGATCAATATTTTATTCTTTTGGATGGATATTTTATAGTTCGTTTTGTTGGATGGAGTTTTCTATACTACCAGATATTTTGTTAAAGAAAAATATAGAAGAATCAATGCGTTCTTTTAATGTTTCGATCATTTGTTCCTGCAAATCTATTTGCGATTCGTATTGTGTTAATGATATTTTATGTTGTTTTATGTCTTGTTTTAATTCGTTTAGTTGATCTTTTGCGAAAAATATTTCTTGTTGAATAATATATTGTCTTTTATCTAGAAGCTTGATGCTAAATTCTAACTTTTGATAAAATTGAGTGGTGTCAAATTTATTCTTGGTTTTAGAAACAAGCTTATGAATTATGTCATCATCAGAAATTTCATAGATTCTATTTGTAATTTCACTGTACTCATTGGTAAATATTGTATTTAAGCTATCGATGTATTTTGTTTGAAAGTCGAGAGAAGAAGTATCAATTGTATTTATCTTAGAACAGCAGGAGAATATGATTAAGCATACAAAGGATAGAATAAATCTCATGATTGTATTGATTTTAAATTAATATTACGAAATTATTTATACATATAAAAGAGTTTATTTTTAAGCTTATCGGAAAAACAAAGAGCTGTCATAAGATTACGACAGCTCTTTAGTTAATTTGGGTTTATCTCTTATTCGATTATTTCGAATCCTGTATATTTTTGAAGAACTTTAGGAATAACAATTCCTTTTTCTGTTTGATAATTTTCTAAAATAGCAGCAAGGATTCTAGGTAGAGCTAAAGCACTTCCATTTAGAGTATGAGCTAATTGAGTTTTCTTTCCATCATCTTTATAACGTAATTTTAATCGATTAGCTTGATATGATTCAAAGTTAGAAACAGAACTAACTTCGAGCCATTTTTCTTGAGCTACTGAAAATACTTCGAAATCGAAAGTTAAAGCAGACGTAAAACTAGTATCTCCCCCACATAATTGTAAAACACGATAAGGTAGTTCTAATGATTTAACTAGATTCTCTACGTGTTCTACCATTTCGGTTAAAGTATCGTAAGATTTAGATGGATGTTGCACCTGAACAATTTCTACCTTATCAAACTGGTGAAGTCTGTTTAGTCCGCGGACATCCTTACCGTATGAGCCTGCTTCGCGACGAAAACAAGGAGTGTATGCAGTCATTTTTACAGGAAAGTCTTTCTCTGATAAAATAACATTGCGGAATATATTTGTAACAGGAACTTCGGCTGTTGGAATTAGATATAAATTATCGGCAGTTACATGATACATTTGTCCTTCTTTATCGGGCAATTGACCTGTTCCAAATCCCGAATCTTCGTTAACCATAAGCGGTGGGATTACTTCTTTGTATCCGGCATCAACGGCAGTGTCGAGAAAATACATAATTAAAGCACGTTGTAGTTTTGCTCCTTTGCCTTTGTAAACAGGAAATCCACTTCCAGTAAGTTTGTTTCCAAGTTCAAAATCAATGATGTCGTATTTTTTTGCCAAATCCCAATGAGGCATAGCATTTGCTGGTAACGAGGGGATTTCTCCTCCCGAACGAATTTCCTTATTTTCATTCTCTCCTTTTCCTGGAGGTACTGACTCGTGTGGAATATTCGGAATTTGAACTAACAACTCATTCAATTGATTTTCGATAGATGTTAATTCTTCGTTTTGTTCTTTTACCTCTTCTTTGAGTTTGGTATTTTTATCTTTCAATTGATTAGCTTCTTCAGCTTTCCCTGATTTGAATAAAACACCAATTTCTTTAGATATTTTGTTTAGTTCAGACTGATTGTTTTCTACGCTTTGTTGCGTTAAACGACGCTTTTGATCTAAGTCAAGTATTTGCGAAATAATTTCTTCTGCCTGAAAGTTCTTTATTTTTAAGCGTTCGATAACAAGCTCTTTGTTTTCTTGTATAAACTTTAAAGTCAGCATAATTAGAAATGTTTTTATATAAAAAATCTCCTCAATTTTACTATATTAAAGTAGTAAAATTAGGAGATTTAAAATTACGTAAAATTTTTTTTATTCTTCAAAAGGAAGTACAGATACAAATGATTTGTTTCCTTGTCTTTTTCTAAATTCGATTTTACCATCTATAAGTGCAAATAAAGTATGATCTTTACCCATACCTACATTTTCACCAGGATGATGTTTGGTTCCTCTTTGACGAACGATAATGTTTCCTGCTTTAGCAGCTTGTCCGCCAAATAATTTAACGCCTAATCGTTTACTTTCTGATTCGCGACCGTTTCGTGAACTACCAGCTCCTTTCTTGTGTGCCATTTCCTAGAATATTTTTAATTAAGCAATAATTTCTTCAACTTGAATTTGAGTAAATTGCTGACGGTGTCCGTTCAGTTTTTGATACCCTTTTCTTCTCTTTTTCTTGAAAACAAGAACTTTGTCACCTTTTTGGTGAGCTAAAACTTTAGCGGAAATTTTTGCAGCTTTCACGGTAGGTTTTCCGACTTTTACCTTTCCGTCGTTATCAATCAACAATATGTTTTCGAATTCAACAGTAGAACCTTCTTCTGCATCTAAACGATGAACGAAGATTTTACTATCCTTCTCAACTTTAAACTGTTGTCCTGCTATCTCTACAATTGCGTACATCTATTTAATTTTAACAGTTTTATACTAAAATAAAAGAGTTGCAAAAATATAAAAGTTTATCTGATTTACAAATATTTAATTAGAAAAATATTTCTCGTTAAATTTTTCTTAGGAGTAATAAGGATACAAATGTATAAATAAAAACACATTTGCTATATTAATTGTTCTATTTTATGTGAGTATAGTTTTTAAGAAAAATAATTTCGGCTCACGTCCCTTAAAAATGGATATTTAAAAGATAATAGAATAGATGTTTAACAATATTTAACTCCCGAATTATTTGGGTTAAACAGAAAATAATAACTTTGTACGATTAAATAAACAAGTTATGGCAATAAAATTCTTTCATACACCAAAAAATAAAAAGTTCAACTTTAAGCCTAGATACTATAATGAGCAAAAAGAAGAGCTTGAGAAAAGAATTGAACAAATAAAGCAGGAAATGGATATAAAAAGTGATGATCCAAACAAACCTTATGTTTGTACAATTCGAAAAGGGCAAATGAGGGGGTATCTAAAAAAAGATACAAAAAAGAAGCAACAACCATTAATACGATTGGTGCTTATTATTATTGTCTTATTGTTTATTGCTTATTATCTTCTTTACTATTAAACAGAAAAATTTCGATGGCAGATATTATACAATTATTACCTGATTCGGTGGCGAATCAAATTGCGGCGGGAGAAGTAGTTCAAAGACCATCTTCGGTGGTAAAAGAACTAATTGAGAATGCAGTAGATGCAAATGCAAGTTCAATAGTTATAAATATAAAAGACGCAGGAAAAACTTTAATACAGGTTATTGATGATGGAGTAGGAATGTCGGATACAGATGCTCGTATCGCTTTTGAAAGACATGCTACATCGAAGATAAAAACAGCAAATGATTTATTTGCAATAAGAACAATGGGTTTTAGGGGCGAAGCTTTGGCTTCGATTGCTGCTGTTGCTCAAGTTGAATTAAAAACCCGAAAATCAGAGAATGAACTAGGAACCGAAATTATAATAGAAGACTCGAAAGTTAAAAGCCAAGAGGCTGTTAGTTGTGCTAAAGGAACAAATTTTACTGTAAAGAATTTGTTTTATAATGTTCCGGCTCGACGTAGATTTTTGAAATCGAATACAACAGAATTTAATCATATAGTTAGCGATTTTCAGAGAGTAGCCTTGACAAATCCTGAGATAAAATTTAAGTTATATCATAACGACTCGGAGATTTATATCTTACCTAAGAGTAATATAAGACAACGTATAGTTGCTATTTTTGGTAAGCGTATAAATCAGAACTTAATTAAAGTTGAGAGCAATACGAGTATAATTAAAGTTACAGGTTTTATAGGTAAACCCGAGTATGCACGAAAGAAAACAGGAGAGCAATATTTTTTCATTAACGAAAGATTTATGCGAAGTGCTTATTTAAACAAAGCAGTTTTAGATGCTTATAAGCAAATTCTTCCTCCAGAGACAGTTCCTTCGTATTTCTTATATCTCGAAGCTGATCCGGCAACTATAGATGTAAATATTCATCCTACAAAAACAGAAATTAAGTTTGAAGACCAACAAGCAATATGGCAAATATTGCATGCAGCGGTAAAGCAAGCTTTAGGCAGAAACAACATAGCTCCATCGATTGATTTCGATCAAGATTGTTTTGAAATACCTGTATTGTCAAAATCATCATCAGGAATATCGATGCCTCAGATAGAGATTAATCCTATGTTTAATCCTTTTGAGTCGAGGATGATGGATGTTGCTAAATCGAATCAGAGTTCTAGAATGTCTTTAGAGAATGATTATTTAGCAAATTGGGAAAGTTTGTATAGCGGATTCGAGAATGAAACCAAAAGCGAGAATACATTTTCTTCGTTATCGGACGATAGTGTACAGCAAACATTTACTGATACAAATTTGAGTGATAAATATTTCCAATTTAAGAATAAGTATATTTTAACTCCGGTAAAATCGGGATTGATGGTGATTGATCAGAAAAGAGCTCACGAGCGTATTTTATTTGAAAAATACTTAGGATCGTTGGTTTCGAATGTAATCGAATCGCAAAAATCATTATACCCTAAAACAATAGAATTGGATGCTAAAGATCATGCTTCGATTTTAGAGATTAGTAATGAGTTAAAGACCTTAGGTTTGGATATTGCTGATTTTGGAGGAAATTCGATTGTTGTTAATGGAATGCCTGTTGATGCAGTAAATCAAGAACCAGAGCAAATTTTGGATAAATTTCTGAATGAGTTTTTGTATTCGGAAGTAGATGCAAAAACACAGGTTCAAGAGCGAATAGCTAAAGCTTTGGCTAAGGCTTCGGCAATTAGTGGAGGACAAAATCTTGTTAGCGAAGAAATGCGCGAAATGGTTGATTTGTTGTTTGCATGTCAGAACCCTAATTATACGCCTTTCGGAAAGCTTATAGTAAGTATTATAAAAACCGATGAATTAGAAAAACGATTTAATTAAATTCAAAAATAATTTAATATGAATACCCGATTAGCAGATATGCCCCCTGTGGTTAAGAATCTTATAATAATTAATGTTTTAATGTTTTTAGCCAAATATGCTTTGGGTGGTGTTTTTGGGGTTGATTTAGATAAAATACTTGGATTGTTTTTCTTTAAATCGCCTCAGTTTAGGCCGTTCCAAATTGTAACACATATGTTTATGCATGGTAGTTTATTGCACCTTGCTTTTAATATGTTTGCTTTGTGGATGTTTGGTCGAATTATAGAATCGGTTTGGGGAGCTAAACGTTTTTTTATTTACTACTTTGCTACAGGCTTAGGAGCTGCGTTGTTGCAAGTAATAGTAACTTACATTCGTTTTTTGGCAATAAGCAAAAGATTACCCGAAGAGTCGGTTCAGATGGTTATTAACGAAGGTTACCAAATATTAATGAACGGACAAAACTATTCGAATGCTTTACTGGGGAAATTAAATTTACTGACACACATTGCTACGATAGGTGCTTCGGGGGCTGTTTTTGGTGTTGTTTTAGCATTTGGGATGCTTTTCCCAAACACACAATTGATGTTAATGTTTCCGCCTATTCCGATAAAAGCAAAATATGCTGCCGTATTGATGTTGGTGTTAGGTATTATGCTCGATTTTAGAGGTAATGTAGCTCACTTTGCTCACTTAGGAGGAATGATTTTTGGTTACATACTTATTCGATATTGGAAAAATCAACGAAACATGTTTTATTAAAATTTTGATAAGAACACTATGGGTATCTGGGATGAAATAAAAAGCTCGTTTAAAAGCGGAAGCGCTCTAACTAAGTTAATATATATAAATCTTGCAGTTTTTATTGTTGTAAAATTATTAGGTGTTTTTACTACAATTTTGCAACTCGATTATAAAGTAACTCCTATATTCTGGTTGTCGGTAACAGCCGATATTTCAACATTAATATATAAGCCATGGACAATATTAACTTATATGTTTGTTCATCGCGATTTTTTGCATATACTTTTTAATTTATTGTGGTTTTTCTGGTTTGGACAAATATTTCTTCGATATTTCTCTGAAAAGAAATTAATTAGCGTATACTTATTGGGAGGTTTGTCGGGGGCGGCATTGTATATATTGGCATTTAATGCTTTTTCTATTTATAACCCCGAAACACCTATGATTGGAGCCTCGGCATCGGTTATTGCTGTGGTGGTTGCTATATCGTTTTATATACCTAACCACACAATGAATTTGATGTTTATAGGTCCGGTAAAATTGAAATACATTGCATTGATCTCGATTGTAATGGATGTATTGAGTATTACTTCGTTAAATGCCGGAGGACATATTGCTCATTTAGGAGGCGCATTTTTTGGTTATTTATATATAATGCAATTTAAAAAAGGAAGAAATATAACCAAAGGATTCGATCGATTTATGGATAAATTGTTTTCGATATTTAAACCCAGAACAAAATTTAAAGTTACCCACAAACGACCCATGACTGATTATGAGTATAACCGAACAAAAGCTACAAAGCAAGAAGATATTGATGCCATATTAGATAAAATTGCAAAATCAGGATACGATAGTCTTTCGAAACAAGAAAAAGATACTTTGTTTAAAAATAGTAAGCGTTAGTTATTTGATATATTAATAAAATCACGTTAAATTAGTAGTAAACCAAGTTCTTTAGTTTGAAAAGATTAATATATAAGCTTCTTCGATATTTAAATTACATCTTGATTTTGGGTTTGATATTATCCTACTTGTCGGTGTATATAAATCCTGAAAAAAACTGGTTGTTTGCATTTTTTGGTTTAGCATATCCTTTCTTATTAATAGCAAATATTGTTTTTATTGCTTTTTGGATAGTAAAGCGAAAACGTTTTTTTGTTGTCCCTTTATTATTTGTGTTGTTAGGATGGACTTATATTTCGTCGTGGGTTCAGATTTCGTTAAAGAAAGACACAAACGAAAAGCCCGAACAGTCTATTGTTAATATTCTGTCGTATAATGTGCGTTTGTTCGATATATACGATTGGAATAAAGACAAGAATACCTCAAAGAAAATATTTGATTTTATCAATACCGAAAAGCCCAATGTAATCTGTTTTCAGGAGTTTAATACACGATCGAAAAAAGGAATTACCGAAGAAAGAATATCTAAATTATTAAAAGGAAAATATTATTCACATATAAACTATTCCGATTCGAAAACGAAAGCAGGCTACGGAATAGCTACCTACAGTACTTATCCAATAATAAAGCGACAAGTTATTACTTTTCCAAACTCGTCAAGTTCGTGTGTGTGTACCGATATACGCTTTAATAACGATACCGTTCGTATATTCAATTGCCATTTGCAATCGATTAAATTTAAAGCCAACAATTATTCGTTTATAAGTAATAGTAAAATACTAGAAGAAGACGAGCGTATGCGCGAAATAAAAGATATTTCGTATCGCTTGCGCGATGCATTTAAAAAAAGGGCAAAACAAGCCCAGATATTAGCCAGAGTTATCAAAAAATCGCCTTATAAAGTAATTGTTTGTGGCGATTTTAACGATGTGCCTTTTTCGTATACTTATCATACAATAAAAAAAGGATTAAATGATTCGTTTATCGAGGCGGGTGCTGGTTTTGGGAATACTTATCTCGGGAAATTTCCTTCGTTTCGTATCGATTATATATTGCATAGCGACGATGTTGTGTGTTTCGACTACACAAAACATAAAGTAGAACTATCCGATCATTTTCCTATCTCTGCTAAATTTTATTTAGAATAAAACAAGTTGATGTTGAGTATACATGTTGTGCCAAAAGAACATCAAGATAAGTTGTTAGATGATCAGAATGCCTTGTTGAGTTATCAGAATGAGTTAGTGTACGGTAAGAATGTCATGTTGCACGGTAATAATGTCAGGGGAACTGATCAGAATGAGTTGGTTCGTAATCAGAACGAGAAGGGTTGTTGTCAGAATGAGTTAGTGTACGGTAAGAATGTCATGTTGTGCGGTAATAATGTCAGGGGAGCTGGTCAGAATGAGTTGGGTCGTTATCAGAACGAGAAGGGTTGTTGTCAGAATGAGTTAGTGCACGGTAAGAATGTTATGTTGCGCGGTAATAATGTCAGGAGAGCTGGTCAGGATGAGTAGTCATGCTTTCAGAACATATAATATCAGACCCAGAATGTTTATGTCTTCCGAAAATATTAATGCATTATTTATAGAAATCGACAATAAAAATTATATTTGTAGTGCTTGAATGGATAAAATATTAAAACTTTGGTTTATTATTTTCGTTAGGGATATTATAATGAAATTAGACTCATAGATTAAACTTAATTTTGATGAGGAAAATACTTTTTCTGGTTTTTGCCAGCATATCAATATTGTTACTATCTAATATATCTTTTGCTCAAAAAGATGTGTTTCTGAAAGAATATAAATTTGAATTAAAAAAGGTAAGCGAAAACCAGTACGAAAACGAATACTTTTTAACACTAACGTTAAATAAAAACTCGATATATAAATTCACAATTTTAAATCATATTGGCGATTTTCCGGGAGATGCAGTTGTTGAGGTTTTAGAAAATGATAAAGTAGTTGCAACAAATGCTATGGGCGAAAAATATTTCGATAAATTTATGTTTAAATGTACTAAAACTGGATTTTATGATATCTTGATTCATTATAAAGATAACAAAACAGGCTCGTCGCTGATAAAATTATTTCTGATGCAAAATACATAAAAAAAGCTTGGCGTTTAAACCAAGCTTGTGACCCAAGGAGGACTCGAACCCCCAACCCTCAGAGCCGAAATCTGATATTCTATCCAATTGAACTATTGGGCCTGATGCGACAGCAAAATTATAAAAAATATTCACTTCTGTAGGTCTTTTTTAAAAAACTTCGAAATCTATTCTCAGAAAAAGTTATAAAATAAACTCTTTGTACCTCAAAACTAATATCAAAATCGATTGATATTTATTCGTAAACTTTTCATAATTTCGCAATCTGAAAACAGAATCATTCAATATTTATAGAGTAATAATTATGGACTATAACTTTAAAGAAATAGAAAATAAATGGCAAAAATTGTGGGAAGAAAATAAAACCTACAAAGTTGATATCGATAAAACAAAACCTAAATATTATGTTTTAGATATGTTTCCATATCCTTCAGGAGCAGGGCTACACGTAGGACATCCACTAGGGTATATAGCTTCTGATATTTACTCTCGATACAAACGACTAAAAGGATTCAATGTTTTACATCCTATGGGATACGATGCTTTTGGATTGCCTGCCGAGCAGTATGCAATACAAACCGGACAGCATCCAGCAATAACAACCGAAAAAAATATAAAACGATATAAAGAGCAACTTTTGAAAATAGGATTTTCGTACGATTGGGAGCGAGAGTTTAGAACTTGCGATACAGATTATTATAAATGGACTCAGATGGTTTTTATCGAGCTGTTTGAGCATTGGTATAATAACACAACAAAGAAAGCCGAGCCTATTTCTGATCTTGTTAAATTGTTCGAAAACGAAGGAAATGCAAATGTAAATGCTGCTACCGACCAAGACGAGACATTTACAGCCGAACAATGGAATGCAAAAACACATAAACAACAGCAAGAGATATTGCTAAATTATCGTTTGGCATATTTGGCTGATACTATGGTAAACTGGTGTCCCGAGCTAGGAACTGTGTTGGCAAACGATGAAGTAAAAGAAGGTTTGTCGGTACGTGGAGGTCATCCAGTTGTACAAAAAGAAATGCGACAGTGGTCGTTGCGAATTTCTGCTTATGCCGAAAGATTATTGAATGATTTAGATAAATTAGAATGGACCGACTCGTTAAAAGAAATTCAACGCAATTGGATTGGTCGTTCCGAAGGTGCCGAGATGAAATTTAAAGTGAAAGGACATGATTTGGAAATGGAAATTTTCACTACTCGTCCCGACACTTCGTGGGGAGTAACATTTATGGTTCTTGCCCCCGAAAGCGAATTGGTTGATCAACTTACAACCGAAGAATATAAGAAAGATGTAGATGCTTATATTGCTACAACAAAAAAACGCTCGGAAAGAGAACGTTTGGCTGATGTTAAATCGGTAAGTGGACAATTTACAGGAGCTTATGCTATTAATCCTTTAACAAATGCCGAAATACCAGTTTATATTAGCGATTATGTATTAATGGGATATGGTACAGGAGCCATAATGGCTGTTCCGGCTCATGATAGTCGCGATTTTAAATTTGCCCGACATTTTAACTTGCCTATAACACAAGTTGTAGCAAAACAAGGCGAAGAAATAATAAGTCCTGAAAATTGGGAAGATTCTTACGATTCGAAAGAAGGAAAGATGATTAACTCAGGATTTATTGATGGATTAGAAGTTAAAGATGCAATAAAAAAGACAATAGAATATATTGAAGAAAACGAAATAGGTAATCGCAAAATCAATTACAGATTGCGCGATGCTATTTTTAGTCGTCAGCGTTATTGGGGCGAGCCATTCCCAATATATTTTAAAGACGGAATGCCTTATCCTTTAGATCGCGAAAAACTTCCGTTAGAGTTGCCCGAGGTAGATGCTTATTTGCCAACCGAAGATGGAGAACCTCCTTTAGGACGAGCAAAAAATTGGAAAACCGACGAAGGTCATTCTTTCGAGTTGAGTACCATGCCTGGATTTGCTGGTTCGTCGGCATATTATTTACGATACATGGATCCTCGAAATACTGAAGCTCTTGTTTCTGACGAAGCAAATCAGTATTGGCAAGATGTTGATTTGTATATTGGAGGTACCGAACATGCAACAGGACACCTGATATACTCGCGATTTTGGAATAAGTTTTTATACGATATCAATTGGGTTTGTAAAGACGAGCCTTTTAAGAAATTGATTAATCAGGGAATGATTCAAGGACGATCAAATTTTGTATATCGTATAAAAGGAGAAAATAAATATGTATCATATAATCTAAGAAAAGACTATGATGTAACAGCTATCCATGTTGATGTAAATATTGTACATAACGATGTTTTAGATATTGAAGCTTTCCGAAAATGGAGTCCTGATTATAAAGATGCAGAATTTATTCTCGAAGACGGACAATATGTATGTGGACATGCTGTAGAGAAAATGTCTAAATCGATGTATAATGTTGTAAATCCAGATGATGTTATCGAAAAATATGGAGCTGATACTTTACGAATGTACGAAATGTTTTTAGGTCCACTAGAAATGTCGAAGCCTTGGGATACAAACGGGATTGATGGAGTACATAAATTTTTGCGTAAGTTCTGGAGGTTATTTGTAAATAAAGAAAACAAAATAGACTTATCGGTTGTTGAACCTACAGCAGATGAATTTAAAATCTTGCATAAAACAATAAAAAAGATACAAGAGGATATTGAGCGATTTTCGTTTAATACATCGGTTAGTGCTTTTATGATTTGTGTAAACGAATTGACAGATATAAAATGTAATAAAAAAGATATTTTAGAATCATTATTAATTTTATTATCTCCATTTGCTCCTCATATAACCGAAGAGTTGTGGCAGATGATGGGACACGAAGAAAGCATTTTACAAGCACAGTTTCCTGTATACGAAGAAAAATATCTTGTCGAGAGCTCAATTGATTATCCAGTATCTTTTAATGGTAAAATGCGATTTAAAGTTCAGCTTCCGGTTGATATAACAGCTAAAGAAGCCGAAGAATTTGTTTTATCGCACGAGCAGGCTCAGAAATGGTTAGAAGGAAAAACACCTCGCAAAATTATTTTTGTTCCTAAAAAGATTATTAATATTGTAATATAACAAATTACATAATGAATAAAATTTTTAAAGAAATAAAGGCCTATGTGATAATAACGATAGGCCTTTTGATTAATGCATTAGGTTGGACCGCTTTTTTAATCCCTGCCGAAATTACAGGAGGAGGAGTAACGGGTGTTGCTACCCTTATTTTCTTTGGTACCGAAATTCCTGTATGGGTTTCTTTTTTAATCTTAAATGGAATTTTGGTTGTTATCGGAACTAAGATATTAGGTCTGGGTTTTGGTCTACGAACAATTTTTGGGACTTTAGTTCTTACATTGTTCTTTTCTATTTTTCAGGGAATAATAACCGAGCCTATTGTTAATGAAAATTTTATGTCGGCAGTTGTTGGAGGTATATTAGGTGGTGCTGGTATCGGAATTGTTTTTAGCCAAGGCGGAAGCACAGGAGGTACCGATATTATTGCAATGATAATTAATAAATATCGAAATATAAGTCCTGGTAAAATAATATTATATATCGATATCCTTATAATAGCTTCGTCGTATCTTATTTTTGGTTCGATCGAAAAAATTGTTTACGGTTACGTAACGATGGGAGTTACTGCTTATGCTATTGATTTGTTATTAACGGGAGCTAAACGAACAGTTCAGCTGTTTATCTTTTCGCCTAAATACGACGAAATAGCCGAAGTGATTGATCGAGATTTTCATAGAGGAGTTACTTTGATTGATGGCACTGGGTGGTATTCTAAAAAGAAATCAAAAATATTGATGGTGCTTGTAAAAAAACAAGAATCGAACAATTTATTAAGAACAATAAAAGGAATCGATTCCGAAGCATTTGTTTCAGTTAATAGTGTGATGGGGGTTTATGGTAGAGGTTTTGACCGAATAAAAGCTTAAATTATGAGAAAAAATAAAATAATAGCATTGTGTATAGTTCTTTTATCTGTATTAGCAATTGGAGTTGTTGTTTGGGTTCAGCAACCCGAAGAAATAAAAATATATGTTGAAGAAATAGCCGATGATATTATATATAAAGATATCAAGAAAGAATATGGAATTGTTGTAGACTCGTTCGATATACAAGAAAAACGAATAAGACGAAATTACAATTTGGCTCGATTATTATCAGAAACAGGATTAAAGCGAAGTATTGTAAATAAAGCAACAATTGCTTCCGAAGATGTTTTTGATATTCGACATATTAAAGCTGGCAACTATTATAATTTATATTATACAAAAGATTCGGCTCGGGTTTTAAAATATTTTGTTTACAAACATTCAATGACAGAGTATTTGAAAATTACATTAGGCGAACACCCAGTGTGCGAAATAGGCGAAAAAGAAGTTACATCTAAACGAACACAAAGTTCCGGAATAATATCTTCTTCTTTATGGAACACAATGGTCGAAAACAATATAAACCCTATAATGTCGATAAGACTTTCTGAGATTTATGCTTGGACTGTCGATTTTTTTGGTTTGGATAAAGGCGATAAGTTTAAGGTAATATACGATCTTGAGTATGTTGATAGTGTTCCTATTGGGATAGGCGAAATCCATGCTGTTAGTTTTACCCATAAAGGACAAGAGTTGTATGCTTTCGAGTTTGAACAGAATGGGACAAAAAGCTTTTTCGATGATAAAGGCAAGAGTTTACGTCGGCAATTTTTAAAAGCACCATTAAGGTTTTCTAGAATAAGTTCGAAATTTTCCAGAAGCAGAATGCATCCTATATTAAAAATAAGACGTCCTCACAGCGGAGTTGATTATGCTGCTCCTCGCGGAACACCAATTCATGCTATTGGCGATGGGGTAGTTCTAAAAAAGGGATATACTAAGGGTGCTGGGTATTATATTAAAATAAAACATAATAGTGTGTATACTTCGGGATATAATCACCTATCGCGATATCCTAAAGGAATAAAAGTTGGTCAAAGAGTAAATCAAGGTCAGGTAATAGGCTATGTTGGCAGTACAGGATATGCTACAGGTCCACACCTCGATTTTAGAGTATGGAAAAATGGACATGCTATTGATCCTTTAAAAATAAAAGCTCCTCCGGTAGAGCCTATCCTGCAAAAAAACTATTCAGACTTTGCATCAATAAAAGAAAAATATCTCGAAGAGCTCAGAAAAATAAAAACATAAAGAGTTGATTATATGTTATATAAATAAGAATAAATTAAATAATAATCAAAACATAAACAGATGAGATTAACATTATTATTCTTTGTATTATTTATAACAATAGTTTCTTGTAGTCCAGAGTATATCCCTAATATGGTAAATACACCTTTGTTTACCGAAAAAGGAGAGTTTCAGGCTACTGTTGCAAGCGGAAGTAGCAATTTAGATGTACAAACAGCATTTGCAGTTACCGATCATATGGGAGTTATGGTAAATGGGAGTTATGGAAGTGAAAAAACAAACGACTCTGATGATTTTCATAAACATATATTTTTAGAGGGAGGCTTAGGTTATTATGATAAAATAGGAAACAGAGGGCGTTATGAGGTTTATGGAGGATATGGTTTCGGAAAAGTCGAAGGTTTTTTCGAGAATACTCTTGATATATCTCAGAAGACTGATGCTAAATACAATCGATTTTTTATTCAGCCCGACATAGGTTTTGTTTCGAAAGTATTAGACGGGAACTTTGCTTCCAGACTTGTATTGGTGCAGCTTACTCCTCAAGGAGAGGGTTATTCGTCGGCTAAGTATAATTTCTTTTTAGAACCAGTGTTAACAAGCAGAATAGGATTTCCGTATGCTAAGTTTGTAATGCAAGTAGGGCTTTCACTTCCTATTGGAAGCCAAACGTTAAATTTCAATTACCAATCGTTTATTTTTAATTTAGGATTAAATATTAACCTAGGACGAAAGCCTTTTGATTAAGATTTTAAAACAACTTTTTCTATAATTTCCGGAAAGTGTGTGTATTCTAATTCATGCACTTTCTTTGCGATATCATCAGCGGTATCTTCACGAACAACTTTACATCGAGCCTGAAATATAATATCCCCTTTATCGTATTCCTTATTTACATAATGAATCGTTATTCCGGTTTCTTTTTCTTTATTATCAACAACAGCTTGATGTACATGCATTCCATACATTCCCTTGCCTCCATATTTAGGCAATAAAGCGGGATGGATATTTATAATTTTATTAGGGAATAAATCAATAATGTTTTCAGGAATTAGCCATAAAAATCCGGCTAATACAATAAAATCAATCTCGTTTTCTTTTAATAAATCTATAATATTTGAGCTATTGTAGAAATCTGTTCGAGAAAAAATATAGTGTTTTATGTTGTGATTTATTGCACGTTGAATAACATATGCATTTTTATTGTTCGAAAAAATAGCAACAACCTCAATATTTTTATTTATTTTATATGTTGCAATAATATTTTCTGCATTTGTTCCAGATCCAGAAGCAAAAATAGCTATCTTCTTCATAAATATGTATTTAAGCAATGATAAACGATTGTAATTCAATGATGATAATTGAAAATAAAATGCAAAAATCGCTTTAAAAAATCAAAAAAAGCTATTTTTGTATCAAAAAATAAAGAAATATTTTTGATTTATCACAGTTAATTATATTTCTTTGCACTGTTAAAAAATAAACTTAATTATTAATTAAAATTTAAAGTTATGTCTGATACTGCATCAAGAGTAAAAGCAATTATCGTTGATAAGTTAGGAGTTGACGAAAACGAAGTTACACCAGAAGCAAGTTTTACAAACGACTTAGGTGCTGATTCTCTTGACACTGTGGAATTAATTATGGAATTCGAGAAAGAATTTAACATTTCTATTCCAGATGATCAAGCTGAAAATATTGGTACTGTTGGTGATGCTGTTAATTATATTGAAGAGCACGCTAAGTAATTTTTAATATCTTAAAATCTTGTTTTAAATTTAAAGTATTATGGGATTCAAACGTGTAGTTATAACAGGGTTGGGAGCAATTACTCCTATAGGAAACAATGTTGAAGAATATTGGGGAAATTTAATGAATGGTGTAAGTGGTTCGGATCTTATTACACATTTTGATGCATCAAAATTTAAAACAAGATTTGCTTGCGAAGTTAAAAACTTCGATGCATCAGCTCATTTTGATAGAAAAGAAGCTCGCAAATTAGATCGTTTTGCTCAATTTGCACTTGTTGTTGCAGAGCAAGCAATGCTTGATTCTAAATTAGATTTAGAAGCTATCAATCACGATAAAGCTGGTGTTATTTGGGGATCTGGAATAGGCGGAATTAATACATTTTTAGAAGAAGTTAGAGCTTATGTTAAAGGAGATTGTACTCCAAGGTATAGCCCTTTCTTTATTCCTAAAATGATTTCTGATATTGCTGCCGGACATATTTCTATGAAATATAATTTCCGTGGTCCTAATTTTACTACAGTTTCAGCATGTGCATCATCAACCAATGCTATGATTGATGCTCTTAATTATATTCGCTTAGGGAAAGCTGATATTTTTATTACTGGAGGATCAGAGGCTTCTATTAATGAAGCTGGAATGGGTGGGTTTAGTTCTATGCAGGCTATTTCTACTAAAAATGATGAGTGCAAAACAGCATCTCGACCTTTCTGTAAAACACGAGATGGATTTGTTATGGGAGAAGGAGGAGCTGCTCTTATATTCGAAGAATTAGAGCATGCTAAAAAGCGTGGAGCTAAAATTTATGCCGAAGTTGTTGGCGGAGGTATGTCTGCCGATGCTTACCATCTTACTGCACCACACCCTGAGGGTTTAGGAGCAATGAATGTTATGAAGAATGCTTTAGAAGATGCTAATATGAAACCTGAAGAGATTGATTATATCAATGTTCATGGTACAGCAACACCTAGAGGTGATGTAGCTGAATTATTAGGAATACAAGAAGTATTCGGAGATCATGCTTATGACTTAAATATAAGTTCTACTAAATCGATGACAGGACACTTACTTGGAGCTGCAGGTGCAATTGAAATATTAGCTGCTTTAGGAGCTATCCAAAATGGAATAATTCCACCTACAATAAACCACGAAGAGAAAGATTCTGATATTGATGAAAAGTTAAATTTAACATTGCATCAAGCTCAAAAACGAGAAGTTAATGCAGCGTTAAGTAATACTTTCGGATTCGGAGGTCATAATGCCTCTGTTATTATAAAGAAATATTCAGAATAAAGCTTAGTGTCAAGGTATATTTATCCTTTACGATATTATTTATCAAAAGATAAAGAGTATTATAAACTAATTTATCAACTTGTAGGTTTGTATCCTTCAAACCTGCAAGTTTACAAAATTGCATTTACACACAAGTCTGCAGCTCGACATATGGAGCACAATAAACGTTTAAATAACGAACGGTTAGAGTTTCTTGGTGATGCAATTCTTGCCGCGGTTATTGCCGATTCATTATTTACACGTTTCCCATATAAAAGAGAAGGCTTTCTTACAAAATTACGAGCTCGTATTGTTAGTCGAGAACGATTAAATAAAATTGCTCTCGAAATGGGTTTGCAGAACTATATAATAGCTCAAAACAAAATTATCGGGACAAAAAATATTTATGGCAATGCTTTAGAAGCTCTGATTGGAGCTGTTTACGTTGATAAAGGTTTTGAGAAAACAAAAAAGTTTATAGTTGAAAGGTTAATCAATACCTACATTGATTTAGAGAAACTTTCGTGTACTAATAGTGATTATAAAAGTCAATTGATTGAGTGGGCTCAAAAAAATAAATACGATTTGTATTTTTCCGATGAAGAAATTGAAAGTACAGAAACTTGCAAACAATATTTTACTTCACAGGTAATTATTAACGAAGATCCTTTGGGGGTTGGAAAGGGGTTTTCAAAAAAGGAAGCCCAACAGAAGGCTTCGCGCCAAGCTCTACATTGTATTTCCGAAAAAAAATAATCTTAAATAGCCTTTATTAGAGTATTTTATTTATAGTAAATGAAATATTATTATTTTTATTTGTTGAAAATAATAATATGAGTGCCAAGAAAAAGATATATAAATTAAATACTAATGGTTGCAATTATATACTCATAGGAATAGCTTCGCACCAGAATGATTATAGATTGACTTGGGCTCTAAATGATAAGTTAAATTATAATTTTATTAAGACAAAAGATCTTGTTGTATATGATTCGAAATTAAAAGTAGAAAGGTCTTTTGTAACTTATTACTTATCAGATAAACCCGAATTGAATTGTTATTTAATAGCTAATAAATCAGAACAAGGTTTTCTTTTATCAAATATGAAAAATATAGATTTTATCTTAAAAATATCATATGATGAATCTGTTGAATTTATAAAAGATTTATTAATTAAATTGAGAGAAATAGATGTTGTAATGATTGCATTTATTCTAGAGAGTTTGTTAGATAAACAATTTAAGATATTTGATTTTTAATAGTTAAGCGGCATAAAAAGGGAAAGAGAGGTAATCAATCTCTCTTTCCTAACCCTAAAATATAAACCTATGTGACAACTTTTCTTGCATATCTTTATTGTCGCTACAAAACTATTTCAAAGAATGGTTAAGTTAATTAAACCTTTGTTAAATTATGTTAAAGATTCAGATAAGAACTAATCAAGCCTTTATATTTGTGTTGCTATGCAAAAAAATGTACTTTGGATAATAACAGGAATTTTATTGATAAGTGTTGTAGGACTAATAATAGTGCAATCGTATTGGGTTCGCAATGCTGTTAATATAAATAAAGAACAATTTACCCAGATTGTTAATAAAGGTTTGGATAATATTGTTGATGAAATTGAAAATAGAGAAATGGTTTCTCATGTGGTTAATGAAATGGAACCTTTTCATGATATCTCTCCTACAGGATCACCCTCGATAAATTATACTTCGAGCCAACATAGTCAGAAAACATTTCAACTGTCGTCGTCGAATATCGAAAAAGAGATATTCGAAATTAAAGCATCCGATTCGTTAAATATAAGTACACAGTTGCAACAGTTGGGGAATAGTTTTTTGCAGCTAGGATCTAATTCGCAATTACAAGCAAACGAACGAAGCAAGCAAAGCTCGTACGGAAAACTTAAGCTATCTCAGGGTTTCTCCGAAAAACTAAATAATCGAACGGTATTTGTCGAAAACGTTGTTAACAAATTAATACAAATTGATGTAGAACTCGAAGACAGGATTGACGAAGAAGTTTTAGGGCAGATAATAAAAAGAACTTTCAATAGTCTTGGTATTAATACCAGATACGAGTACTCAATAAAAAAGAACAATGCGAGTAGGATATATCAAACGAGTAAATTCAACGAAAGAAAGGCTGTAGAAATGTTTTCGCGACGGTTATTTCCTAACGATATTTTTATTAAGGATAATTTCTTGGAGATATATTTCCCTCAACAAAATAGTTTTATTCTAAGATCTACCGGATGGATGGCATCATTGTCGGCTTTTCTTATGTTTATTATGATACTCGGATGTGCTATTTCGATTCATATTATGTTTAAACAAAAACGTCTATCTCAGGTGAAAAACGATTTTGTAAATAATATGACCCATGAATTAAAAACTCCAATATCAACAATATCTTTAGCTTCGCAGATGTTAAAAGACGATAGTATACCCATCGAATCAAAAAACATAAAACACATATCAGGCATAATTGATGACGAAAGTCGACGTTTGAGTTATCAGGTTGAGAAGGTTTTGAAAACAGCTTTGTTTGATCAAGGCGAATTAAAACTCAGGAAAAAAGAACTTGATGTTCATGGTATAATTGAAAGTGTAGTTAGGAATTTTGAAATTCAAGTAGAATCTCGAAAAGGCGTTTTAAATAAACGTTTAGATGCCGAAGATTCGTTTTCGTTTGTAGATGAGATTCATTTTACAAATATCATATTTAATTTACTCGATAATGCTGTAAAATATTCGCACTTTGCTCCTAGGATAACTATATCGACAAAAAGCAATAGTGAAGGAATTTATGTTACAGTAGCAGATAGGGGAATTGGAATTCGAAAACAAGATCAGAAAAGAATTTTCGATCAATTCTATAGAGTATCAACAGGGAATCGACATGATGTAAAAGGATTTGGCTTAGGGCTAAGTTATGTAAAACGTATAGTTGATGCTCATAATGGAACAATAAGGTTAGATTCGGAGTATAGAAGAGGAACAAGCTTTGAAATATTTATTCCAAATAACAATATAAATGATGAAAGAACATAATATAAAAGTATTATTAGCCGAAGACGACGAAAACTTAGGTTCGTTGCTTCGCGAATATCTAATAGCTAAGGGTCTGAAAACAGATTTATTTGTTAATGGAGAGTTAGCTCTTGAAGGTTTTAAACGCGACAAATACAATATTTGTATTTTAGATGTAATGATGCCCAAGATGGATGGTTTTACTTTGGCCGGAGAAATAAAGAAAATAAATAATAATGTCCCTTTTATTTTTCTAACAGCAAAATCGCTAAAAGACGACATAATCGAAGGTTTTTCTATTGGTGCCGATGATTATATGACAAAACCTTTTAGTATGGAAGAACTTTTGTTTCGTATAAAGGCAATATTGCGCCGAAGTAATAATAGTAATGTTTCTGAAAGTAATAACGAGTTTTCTATTGGCAGATATGATTTTGATGCACAAAAACAAATTTTAGTTTTAGACGATAAAGTGCAAAAGTTAACTACAAAAGAATCGGAATTGTTAAAATTGCTTTGTAACAATATGAATAATATTCTTGAGCGAAACTTTGCTTTGAAAACGATTTGGCAAGAAGATAGTTATTTTAATGCTCGTAGTATGGATGTGTATATTACTAAATTGCGCAAGTACTTAAAAGAGGACGAATCGATACAAATTTTAAACATACACGGAAAAGGATATAAATTGATTGTATAATATGATTGACCAGCAGAAGAGGGAGATTCGGAAACAGATTAAAAAACTGAAGAACGAATATACGATTGAACAGAGAAAAGCAAAATCAGAAATTATAATTAATAAGATAGAAACACTACCTATATTTAAAGAGGCTAAAGTTGTTATGGCCTATTGGTCGATGGACGACGAAGTTTTTACTCCTGATTTTATTCTAAAATATTGCACTCAGAAACAAATAATATTACCTGCAGTAAAAGGTGATATCTTGGAGTTAAAGAAATTTGAAAGCTTAAACGATTTACAAAAAGGCGAACAATTTGGAATTAACGAACCTGTTGGTGAAAATTATGATTCTCCAGAAAAAATTGACCTGATAATAATTCCAGGTGTTGCTTTCGATTCAGAGA
>JAKSCO010000119.1 GCA_022360575.1 Bacteroidales bacterium
ACGGGTTCGTTGTTGCGCAAAGAAATAGAAAAGGGTTCAGAATTGGGACTTGCTGCCAGAGAATATATGGAAAAAGGAGATATTGTTCCTGATGAGTTTGCAATTAAACTAATCGAAAAGCAGATACAAACACACCCTAATGCTCAGGGCTTTTTCTTTAAAGGTTTTCCTCGCACAATAGTACAAGCTTATATTCTCGATGGATTGTTGCGCAAAGTAAATTCGTCTGTTTCGTGTGTATTCAATTTAGATGTCCCTATTTTAGAGTCGATGAAACGTTTAAGAGCCCGAAGCAAAACATCAAAAAGTAGATATTACGACATGGATACAGATGTTATCATTCGCCGATTAGAAAGTTTTCAGAATAGAACACATCCGGTATTAGACTATTACGAGAAACAGAAAACAATTTATAATATCGATGGTATAGGTACCGAAAAGGAAGTATATAACAGACTGGAAGAAAAGCTAAAGATAGCATTTAAAAATGCCAGATAAAATCTGAAATTCTGAAATATTATAATTACAAAAAAAGCGTAGCCTTTGAAGCTACGCTTTAATATTTTATATAATCTCTGTTTATTCTTCTGTATTATGCTTACTAATTGTTTCAGTATCTTTTATACCAAATGGATTTCAAGATACAAGATGATGAGCTTGTAAAAATGAATAATTTTTGTCTTAAGCGCGACGAAAAAGCAAAAGATAGCCTAGTGCTAAATCAAATTGAGTACGTTGTATAAAATCGTATGTTTGTTTTCAAAAAAATGATAGGATATAAAGTCACATTAACATCAGGTGAGATAACGAATTTACAGAATATAATTAACAAAGGAAATCATAGTACTCAATCATTTAGAATAGATAATATAAATGATATTAAAAGCGAAATAGAAGCTTGCGAATAAACAGAAATAGAGACACCAAGGGAATAAACTGGAGGTTTATTACAGAAGATGCCAGAATCAAATTAAAAAAACTTTATCCAACAATTATTTCTTGACTCGACACTAGTTTTAATTTTATCTCTTATAAGGGAAGAATTTTAAAAATAAAACTTTTGATTCTTATAAGATGCTTTGTTGCACACAAACAAATACAATATATTTTATTGTATACTACTGTTTTAAAAAATAGGAGTAATATTACTAAAATAGTTTCAATGTTTTATCGAATTTAATGTGAAAAAACATCATTTTGCTATTTTTTTGAATATCTTTGTGACTTTCTTTTTATTAGAATAAGACGATTATATTCAAATATTTATAAATTTAAAGTATATTAAAAATGTCAAACGAAAAAAGAGTTTACACTTTTGGAGATAGAAAAGCAGAAGGTAATGCTTCGATGAAAAACCTTCTAGGAGGAAAAGGTGCTAACCTTGCCGAGATGAATCTTATTGGAGTGCCAGTACCTGCTGGTTTTACGATAACTACCGAAGTTTGTACAGAATATAACCAAAAAGGTAAAGATGCTGTTGTTGAGTTGATGAAAGCTGAAGTTGAAGCTGGAATTGCTGCTACAGAAAAAGCTATGAATGCTAAGTTTGGATCAACAGGCGAAGCTTTCCCTTTATTATTGTCAGTTCGTTCTGGAGCAAGAGTTTCAATGCCAGGAATGATGAATACCGTATTAAACCTTGGAATGAACGATGATGCTGTTAAGATATTAGCCGAAAAATCAGGGAACGAAAAATTTGCATATGATTCATACCGTCGTTTTATACAAATGTATGGCGATGTAGTAATGGGTGTTGAAGCACACGAAGGTGAGCACTGTCCATTTGAGCAAGTATTAGATAAAGTTAAAGATGCTAAAGGATATGCCTCTGATGCAGATATGACTGTTGAAGATTTAAAACAAGTTGTTGCCGACTTTAAAGCTGTGGTAAAAGAGAGAGCTGGACAAGATTTCCCAACAAATCCATGGGATCAGTTATGGGGAGCTGTTTGTGCTGTATTCGATTCGTGGAATACTGAACGAGCTATCTTGTACAGAAGAATGGAGCAAATTCCTGAAGAGTGGGGAACAGCAGTAAACGTACAAGCAATGGTTTATGGTAACATGGGCGAGAATTCGGCTACCGGAGTATGTTTTTCTCGTGATGCTGCTACAGGCGAAGATATTTTTAATGGCGAATATTTAATTAATGCTCAAGGCGAAGATGTGGTTGCTGGTGTTCGTACACCTCAAGAAATTACATTAGAAGGTTCGAAACGTTGGGCCGAGCGTAATGGTACTTCTGAAGATGATAGAGCAAGTAAGTTTCCATCTTTAGAAGAAGCAATGCCTGAGATTTACAAAGAATTAGATGATGTTCAACAAAAGTTAGAAGATCATTATCACGATATGCAAGATATGGAGTTTACAATTCAAGATGGTAAACTTTGGATGTTGCAAACACGAAATGGGAAACGTACAGGTGCTGCTATGGTAAAAATGGCAGTTGATATGTTGGGCGAAGGTATGATTGATGAAAAAACTGCTATTTTACGTCAAGAGCCTAACAAATTAGACGAATTATTACACCCTGTATTTGATAAAGAAGCTATTGCTTCGGCAAAAGTTCTTTCAAAAGGATTACCTGCATCGCCAGGAGCTGCTACAGGTAAAATTGTATTTACAGCCGAAGATGCAGAGGTTGAAGCTGAAAAAGGCGAGAAAGTTATTCTTGTTCGTCGCGAAACTTCGCCTGAAGACTTAAAAGGTATGTATGCTGCTCAAGGAATTTTAACTGAGCGTGGGGGTATGACATCGCATGCAGCTGTTGTTGCTCGTGGTATGGGTAAATGTTGTGTTTCGTCGGCTGCCGGAATTTCGGTTTCGCATACTGCTTTAACTATTAATGGTGTTGAGTATAAAAAAGGTGATTTTATTTCGTTAAACGGATCGACAGGTGAAGTTTACGAAGGTAAAGTAGCTACTATTTCTCCATCGTTAGATGGCGATTTTGGTAAAGTGATGGAACTTGCCGAAAAGCATACTAAGATGTATGTAAGAACAAATGCTGATACTCCTGCAGATGCTAAAACTGCTCGCGAGTTTGGAGCTAAAGGGATTGGTTTATGTCGTACAGAGCACATGTTTTTTGAAGGAGATAAAATATGGAAAATGCGCGAAATGATTCTTGCTGACGATGTTGAAGGACGTAAAGCTGCTTTAGCTAAGTTGCTTCCTGTTCAGAGAGAAGATTTTGAAGGTATTTTAGAAGCAATGGACGGATTTGGTGTTACTATTCGTTTACTTGATCCACCATTACACGAATTTACTCCAAACGATGATGCTACTCAAAAAGAAATGGCCGAAAAACTAGGTGTTGATGTTAAGGTTGTGAAAGAAAAAGTAGAATCGTTACACGAATTTAACCCAATGTTAGGTCACCGTGGTTGTCGTTTAGGAAATACTTATCCTGAAATTACCGAGATGCAAGCTAGAGCAATTATCGAAGCTGCATGTAATTTAAAAGCTAAAGGATTAGATCCAAAACCAGAAATTATGGTTCCGCTTATTGGTACTGTTCAGGAATTTAAGATGCAAGAAGAAATCATTAGAGCTACTGCCGAAAAAGTTTTCGAAGAAAAAGGAACTAAAGTTGACTATATGGTAGGAACAATGATTGAGATTCCTCGTGCTGCATTAACTGCTAACGAGGTTGCTAAACATGCTCAATTCTTCTCGTTCGGAACAAATGATTTAACTCAGATGACATTTGGTTACTCTCGTGATGATGCAGGTAAATTCTTACCTATATACATCAACAAAGGAATCCTTAAAAACGATCCTTTTGCACAGTTAGATCAATCAGGTGTTGGACAGTTGGTTGAAATGGGTACTCAAAAAGGACGATCTACTCGATCTGATTTAAAAGTGGGTATTTGTGGTGAGCACGGAGGAGATCCTTCGTCAGTTGAATTCTGTCACCGAACAGGAATGGATTATGTTTCTTGTTCGCCATTTAGAGTTCCAATCGCTAGATTAGCTGCTGCTCAGGCTGCGTTAAGATAAGAGATTATTATTCTATATGTAAAGAAAGCCGTTTCTTTCCGAAACGGCTTTTGTTGTATTGAAGGAGTAATCAATTTTTAGTTTCTTAAAAATACTAAAAGAACATCAAAATGGGGGATAAAAATGTTTCACTTTTATAAATCTTGCATCTTGAAATCTAATTGGTATTATTAGTTTTTGATTGTTTTGCCTAAAGATTCGAGTAATTGGATATTGTCTTCCATTGCGATTTTTGCTACTGCATAAAACTCGCTCATCCACTCGTCGAGTTTTGCCATGGCTTGGTCTTTTGCCAAGGTAGCATCCTGACTTTCGCCTTTTTCGCGCATATATTCTGAGCGAGCTGTCTCTAATTCGACAACTAATGTGTTTGTAGCGGTTAATTCTTCAGGGGTTACTTTTAAACGGGCTAATTTTGTCTGAATAGCTGTGTCTGTTGTTGCTGTTGTATAGAATTTTTTTACTACTTCCATCCATTTTGCATATGCTTGAGGCATTGAACCTTTGATGCCCAGTTTTTCGAGTGTGATACTATCGGAACGGAATACAACACGTGCCTTTTTACGATGTAGAGAGTATGCATCTTCTACATTTTCTTTCTTTGCAATAAAAGTTGCATAAGCCTGATTTGTTTCATCGTCCTCGGTTTTATTCAAATTGTAGGCATTACTGGCATTTTGCCAGATTTGTTTTCCTTTTTGCAATTCGTCGGTGTTGTAGCCAAATTCGGCCATGGTAGTGGCAATTTGAGGTTGTTTCTCGGCATTGTCGAGAGCAATGCGATACTGTTCAATGGTTTGAACTTCGGATACTTTTGGTCTTTTAGCCATTTTATTGGAATGTTTAGATTATAATAATGTGGCATCTTTATGATGCCGTTAATTGCTTCCAATCGTTTGTGCTTTGCTTCT
>JAKSCO010000275.1 GCA_022360575.1 Bacteroidales bacterium
TAACAATCGAACTATTGTTGATATTAAAATGAAACCGGATGTCTTAGGCTTAGATGAAGTTGTAGTAGTTGCTTATGGTACAACTAAAAAATCATCTTTTACTGGATCTGCAGCAACAGTAAAAACAGAAAAAATAAAGAAGATTGCTACGACTTCAGTAATATCTGCTTTACAAGGAAATGCGGCAGGAGTTCAAGTTATTTCTTCTTCAGGACAACCAGGGGTATCTCCTGTAATAAGAATTCGAGGAGTTGGATCTATAAATGCTTCAAGTGCACCTTTGTATGTTGTTGATGGAGTTCCTTATGGTGGAGATATTAATTCAATAAACCCATCAGACATTGAATCAATGACTGTTTTGAAGGATGCAAATGCTACAGCGCTATTTGGTTCTAGGGGAGCTAATGGAGTTATAATGATTACGACTAAGCGAGGCTTGAAAGGGAAAGCTAGAATTAATTTCAAAGCAAGTTATGGTGTTGCGTCTAAGGCTGTTAAGGATTATGAAACTATTGGAGCTCGAGATTATTATAAATTGATATGGACTGCTTTACGAAACAAAGCTATAAATGATCCAAATCATATTGGTTCTCCAGAGGAGTATGCTACCAATTCTATTGTTAATTCTTTAGTTTATAATCCTTTTAGTATAGATAAACCAATAGGGACTGATGGGGAAATAAAAGATGGAGCTAAATTATTATGGGATACAGATTGGTTTGATGAAGTTATAGGCACAGGACATAGACAAGAGTATTTATTAGATCTTAGTGGAGGAGATGAAACTACAAATTACTATATGTCTTTAGGGTATTTATCAACAGAAGGAATCGTTCCTGTTTCGGATTTTGAACGATTTAATGCTCGGGTTAACTTAGATAAAAAGATAAATAAATGGTTAGAAGTAGGAATTAATTTTTCAGGATCTACTTCAGATCAAAACTACCCAATCTCAGAGGGAGCTAGTTATTCTAATACGATTCAATTTGCAAGAAAAATAGCTCCTATATATCCTGTTTATATGAGAGATGCTCAAGGAGGTTTTATTACAGATGATAAAGGGAATAAGATTTATGATTATGGACAAGATAACGATGAAGATAATCGTGGAGCTCGACCAGCGGATGCTTACCCAAATACAAATGTTCTAGGTGGAGCAAAACTTGATAAAAGATTGTATGAAAGAGATAATGTTTCTTTGAGAACTTACGGGGAAGTTGATATTATTGATGGATTGAAATTTAAAACAAATTTCAGCTATGATTACAGAATTTTTAATAGGCATGAATATGCTAATCCTGATTATGGTTATGCTCGTTCTTATGGCGGCTTTAGTTATAAGGAGAGGAATAAACGGGAAAGTTACACATTTAATAATATATTAAGTTATAATAAGTCATTTGGAGAGCATTCAATATCAGCATTAGTAGGACATGAAGCATATCTTTATAAATATCATTATTTATATGTAGGTGGGTCAGCTTTCCCTTTTAGAGGTTTAGACGAATTAGCTGCTGCTGCTGCAAATCAGGGATATAATTCTTATTTGAATGAATATAGAGTAGAGGGGTATCTTTCGCGCTTAGAATATAATTACGGGGGGCGGTATTATATCTCTGGAAGCTATAGAAGAGATGGGTCTTCACGTTTTCATAAAGATTATTTATGGGGTAATTTTTGGTCTGTAGGAGGTTCTTGGAGGATTTCCGAAGAGGATTTTATTTCCTTAGATTGGTTGAGTAATTTAAAGTTAAAAGCAAGTTATGGGACTTTAGGAAATGATGGAATTCTTTATAGTAATGGAACTCAAAATTATTATGCTTATCAAGGATTATATTCGACTGGTTATGACAATTTAACTGATGCAGGATTACTGGTTAGTACATTACAAAATAATAAAATTTCTTGGGAGGTTAGTAAGACGTTTAATGTTGGATTAGAATTAGGATTGTTTAATCGGTTAAATCTTGAAGTAGAATTTTTTGATAGGAAAGTAGAGGATATGTTATTTTATCGACCTTTACCAAATTCAACAGGGGTAGATGGAATCTGGGAAAATGTTGCTGATATGCGAAATGTTGGAGTTGACGGAAATGTTAATGCTGCAATAATTACAAATAAGGACTTAAAATGGAGTATTGATTTGAATTTTACTCATTATAAGAATGAAATAACAAGAATGCCAGAAACAAGTAAGAAAATTATAATAGGTTCAAAGCAATTAGCAGAAGGTGTTTCTTTGTACGAATTTTTTATTCCGGATTATGCAGGGGTTGATCCAAATACAGGAGATCCTCTCTGGTATAAGGATGTATACAAACAAGATGCTGGAGGTGATTTAGTCTTAGATGATAATGATGAACCTATAGTGATTGATAAAGAAAAAACCAAGGTCTATTCTGAAGCATCTAGATATTATGTAGGATCATCTCTTCCTGATTTTTATGGAGGAATAACTAATAATTTTTCGTACAAAGGATTTGATTTTTCATTTTTGTTTTTTTATAGCATAGGTGGGAAAATTTTAGATTATGATTACTTACAATTAACTCATGCAGGAAATCGTTTGGGTGGCGCTATGTCTGTAGATATGTTAAATGCCTGGTCTTCAGAAAACAAAGATACTGATATTCCTAGGCTTGATGTTGACTTAACGACGGCTAATAGTACTTCTTCTAGATATCTAGTAGATGCTTCTTATTTGAGATTAAGAAATGTAACTTTAGGATATAATTTACCGAAATCTTTATTGCATAAGATTAAATTGGAACAATTAAGAGTTTTTGTTAGTGGTGATAATCTGTTAACATTTTTTGGAAAAAAAGGTTTAGATCCTGAAGTTAATTTTGGAGGAACAACAAATAACCGTTATCCTCAATTAAAAACCATAACATTTGGTGTTAATGTTTCATTCTAAATTATAAATAGTTATGAAGAAAAAAGTTAAAATATATAATTTAATCCTAGTAATTTTTCTTTTAGTAGGAATAATAGGATGTGAAGAAGATTTCTTAGAAACGACTCCGACTACTTCTATTTCAGATCAAGATGTATTTAAAACAACAAAAGGAGCCCAAACGGTATTAAATGGGGTGTATCGATGGATGAGAGAATTTAATTCTGGAGGCACGGAAAGGCATGAGGATATGGGACAGAAATCAATTGATATTACGCTTGATGTGCTTGATGGAAGAGATGTTATGTTAGCTAAATTTAATTGGTATGTATTCGATTATTTTTTAACTCGTGATTATACACAATCTAATCTTCCAAAAGTTAGAGGAATATGGCAATTTTATTATAAAATAATAAATAATTGTAATAATGTTATCGTGAATATAGCTGAAGCAGAAGGATCTGAGTCAGAAAAAAATAGAATCAAAGGAGAGGCATTGGGATTACGTGCATACGCATATTTTTATTTGGTTAATATCTTTCAACATGCTTATTCTGTAAATTCTAATGCAGCAGGCGTTCCTATTTATTTAAAACCAGCAACACCAGAATCAAAAGGAAATCCTAGAGGAACAGTAAAGGCTGTTTACGATCAGATATTGTCTGACTTAACTACAGCTGTAGGTTTATTACCAGAAAATGGAAAAAGGATTAATAAATCAAATATTAATATTAGTGTTGTAAATGGTTTATTAGCTCGAACGTATTTATTTATGGAACGTTATTCTGACGCCATAACAGCGGCAAGAGCAGCAAGGGTTGGTTATCCTTTGGCAGATCAAGCAACGTATGCATCAGGATTTAATGATTATAGTAATGAGGAATGGATATGGGGTCTTCCATTTCAGAAAGATCAGCAACATTATTATTATTCATTCTTTTCTTTTTATGATTTGGAAAGATCTGCAGGATATAGTCATTTTAGGATGAATGATTCTTTTTACGATTTGTTTTCAACAACAGATGTACGGGCTAAATTAGTTGTCGGAGATTATTCTTTGGTTGTTTATAAAGCAGACCCTCCGATTAATAGGCCGGGTTATGCTAATGTTGCAGATAGTTTGGTTATGCGAAAATTTAGGGATAAGCCAGATCAAACTGGACATTATGTGATGATGCGTTCGGCAGAAATGATTCTAATAGAAGCTGAGTGTAAGGCTGAATTAGGACAAAATGAAGATGCTCAAGATTTATTGTATGAAGTTCAGCATAGAGCAGATCAAAATGCTGTAAAATCAAATAATGTAGGTCAAGATTTAATAGATGAGATATTATTAGAGAGAAGAAAGGAGTTGTATGGTGAAGGTTTAGCTTCGGTATTGGATCTTAAGAGAAAGAATTTACCTCTTGTTCGTACAGGAAATCAATTTGCACCAGGGAGTTTGCCTGCAGGAAGTAATAAATTAGTTTGGCAAATTCCTAAAGCAGAAATAGATAATAATGATAATATAAAAATATCAGATCAGAATCCTTTGTAAATTTTAGAAAAGCCGACTTTAAAGTTGGCTTTTTATGGATTTGAAATTGAATTGATCTGAAATAGGTTGACAGATTTTTAAAATTATTTATTAAACCTCTAGAGACTAGTTTCTAGAGGTTTTTGTCCTAAATGAAGAGTTTTTATTTTTTAATGAATGGTATTATTGATTATAAATTTAAATACATTCTTTAACTATTACTCGTAATATTGTTTTATTGTTGCATTTTCTTGCTTCAATATTTTTTTGAGGTAAAGCATTTTGGTAGCGATTATATCCATAAGATATTGGTGAGTTAATAGATTTATTTTGATATACTATTACGCAATATTGCAAATCTTAGTCAATGATGAATTAAAGGCAATAAGGTTTTTCTGTTTTTAAAGCTTTTTCCATATTTTCTATTTCTAAGTTAATTTAGATTGCCCCATTATTTGTCGAATAATATTGGTTATTAAAAACAAATAATGAGTGTTTTTTAAAAAATATTGTTTATTGATTGATTAGGTCGAATCCGTTAAGGTTGATTGTTACTGTAGGTATAAGTAGTAAAAATCCGAGGATTATTAAAATAATCATAAATGGAGTGATCCATTTTACCCATTTTTCATAGGGGATTTTTGCTACCCCGAGAACACCTATAAGAACACCTGATGTTGGAGTAATCATATTTGTAAAGCCATCGCCAAACTGGAAAGCCATAACTGTTGCTTGTCTTGAAATCCCGATTAAATCGGAAAAAGGAGCCATTATAGGCATGGTTAAGGCTGCTTTGGCACTTCCGGATGGGATGATAATATTAATGAATGTTTGTATGGCATACATAATTCCGATAGATGTTACTTTGCCGAAAGATTTCATTGATTGAGCAACAGAATTTAATATGGTATCAATAATTTTCCCTTCTTGTAAAACAATAATGATTCCGCCGGCTAAACCTACAATAAGTGCTGCCGAAGCAATGTCTTTTACTCCTTCTAAAAATAGTTTAGTAATGTTGTTGGGCGATTTATTGTTAGCAATTCCTGATGCTAATCCCATAACAAAAAATAGAGTAGCTATTTCCATTACGTACCATCCGTAGCCCATAACTCCGATTATTAGGAATAAGATGGTAAACATTAAAATGTTTAATATGAAAAAATGTACCGATTTACGTAGGGTAAACGGACTAAGTAAAACGAAAATTCCGGCAAGTATAGGAATGATAGGTATTGTTGTTGATGAATTTCCGATAGATAATGTTGTTTGGGGATTTATGAATGAAATAATAACTAAAACAACAGATAAGATAGCGTAGGTAACCCAAGCCGATATGGGGGTGTGGTATTTTACATTTTCGGGATTGATGTTTTCTTTGTTTCGCCAGTTTTTATTGTCGTCTTCGTAAACAATAGATGATTTAGGGTTTTTCTTAACTTTGTTGGCATATCGTAATATGTAGGCTATCCCGATAAAGTTTAGAATAATCCATGTGAAGAATCGATATTCGATTCCGGTAAATAAGGGAATTCCTGATAATCCCTGAGCTATACCTATGGTAAATGGATTGAGCAAGGCTCCGGCAAAACCTAATCCGGCGGCAACAAAACAAAGATTTACTCCTACAATTGAATCGTATCCCATTGATAAGGCTAGGGGGACAAATATGATTACAAATGCAATGGTTTCTTCGCTCATTCCGAAAACAGCCCCAAATATCGAGAACATAAGCATTATAAGTGTGATTATAATATTTTCGATTCCTAATAGTTTGAAGAATTTATAATGCTCGATGCGTTTGGTTTTTTTCAAGAACGAGAAAATTCCGACATCAATAGCTTTGCTATCGTTCATTATCCAGAATGCTCCTCCAATCATTAGGATAAAGATAATGATGTCGGCTTTATCGACAAAACCATCGAAAAAGGCCGAAAAGACTTCTGTATGAAGAAGATTGTGAATGATGTGTACAGCTCATACGTTCCATATGTCATTGATGCTGTATATTCTGTGGCTCATGCTTTGCATATTTCAGCTCA
>JAKSCO010000176.1 GCA_022360575.1 Bacteroidales bacterium
ATTTTCCATAATAAGCAGGATTTTATCGATTAAACATTTAACTTTTGTCAGTTTAAATTTAATCAAAATCTTGCTTATTTCTTTGTAAATCAATCAATGTTTTATTTCGAACTCAGGTTAATAGGTTAGATGGATTTTGTTTTTTATCTTAAAAACGTTATTGTTATATCTTTGAGAAATAGATAATAACCAGAGTTCGATTCTAAAAAAAAATAAGAACTAGTCCTTACTCACCCAAGATGCTTGCGCTTACCTACGCAAGGTGTTTGGGTGTAATACATGGTAGTATTTGTTTAAGGAATACCCCCCCATCTTCTGCTGCAAGTTTGTACCTAAAACCTGTGAGTAACATAAGAAAAAGGAAAGAAGAGTATAATATAAAATGAAGAATTATCTTTCTTAGTAGAGCCTGATTAATAATCGAACTCAAGGTAATACTATTTTTATAAATCACTCATCTTGAATTCTATTTGATATAATACTACAAATAAAGTAAGTTGCAGTTGTCTTGTAGCAATTTTTGTTATCTTTAATTTTTGATTTTAAGGACAATTACGAAAGATAGAATTTACTGTATTGTTCCTAATTTCAAACAAATACAAATCACAATATAAATTTAATTATATGAATATCGTTTTTTTATTGACAGGTCTTTTATTAGGATTTTCATTAGCTTGGTTTATCGCAAAATCGAAATTTTCACATCACAAAGAAATAAATAACGAAGAGGAAAATTTAAAACAAAATTTAATTGAGTTAAACTCCGACTTAAAAGTAAAAGATGAACGATTAAGTGTCTTAAATAATAATTTAGAAAAACAAGCACAACAATTAAACGAAAAAGAGAATCTTATAAATAGTTTACAACGCAATATTGCCAGTCGAGATTCGGACATACAACATTTAAACGAACGTTTAACAGATCAGAAGAAAGAAGTTGCTGAGTTACAAGAAAAATTTAAGATTCAGTTTGAAAATTTAGCCAATAAGATACTCGAAGAGAAATCAGGAAAGTTTACCGAACAAAACCGAAAAAATTTAGATGAGATTCTGAGTCCACTAAAAGAACGTATATCTCAATTCGAGAAAAGAGTTGAAGAAACTCACAAGAAAGACATTGCCGATAGGGCTTCGATACAAGAAAGAATAAAGAATTTAGTTGAAACGAGTAACCAAATTAGTGAGGATGCTAAAAATTTAACCAAGGCACTAAAGGGTGATTCGAAAACTCAGGGTAATTGGGGCGAACTAATTTTAGAAAATATACTTGAACAATCGGGTTTGGTTAAGGATAGAGAATATTTTGTACAACAATCGTATAAAGACGAATCGGGGAGTAGATATCAACCAGATGTTGTTGTTAAGTTTCCTGATAACAGAAATGTTATTATAGACTCAAAGGTTTCGTTAACAGCTTACGACAGATACATTGCTTCGGAGGATAAGGATTTACAAGAAAAAGCCTTAAACGAACATATTATCTCAATTAAAAATCATATTAAGGAGCTAAGCGAAAAAAAATATCAAGACTTAATCGATATCAAATCGCTAGATTTTGTAATGATGTTTTTACCTATAGAACCTGCATTTTTAATTGCTATACAGAAAGATCAAAGTTTATGGAATTTTGCATATGAGAAAGGAATTATATTAATAAGCCCTACCAATTTAATTGCTGTTCTAAAAATGGTTTCTAACTTCTGGGAGCAGGATAGACAAAACCGAAATGTTATGGAAATAGCACAACAAAGTGGTGCTTTATATGATAAGTTTGTAGGTTTTGTTAACGACTTAAAAGATATAGGCTCGAAATTAGAAGCTACAAAAAAATCATACGATAGTACAATGAATAAGATTTCAACAGGTAAAGGTAATTTAATAACACGAGCTCAAAAGATTAAAGACCTTGGGGCTAAGGCAAAAAAAGAACTTCCGAAAGAAATGCTTGATGAATAATTTGTTAATAAAAATTATTGTTGACTAAAAGTATCTAAAATATTTTTGAGTCAAGATAAATATTTTAGTTGTTAGTTAATTGATTTTTATTATGAATCGCAGCCTATTATTTACTTTATTCGTGTTAATAAGTATAGTTGTATTTATTGGAGCTACTTCTAAAACTAGTTTTTATGATAACGAAAGCATGGATATTGTCAATAATCCATCAGAAAATAGTTTTGTAAATTCAATAAACATATCACAACCTGCATATTACATGGCTTTAAATGGGTTTTATCAATTAAAAACAAAAGGCTTACTCCGAAACGATTCGTTAATTACAATTATTGATTTTAGTAAAACCTCAGATCAAGATAGATTCTATATCATTGATTTAAAAAATGAGAAAATACTAAAAAGAACATTAGTTGCTCATGGAATCCGATCAGGTAGTAATCAAGCTAAATTATTTTCGAATAAGAATCGTTCAAACAAAAGTAGTTTAGGTTTATTTTTAACTAACGAAACCTATTTTGGAAAACATGGATACTCTCTGAGGATTGATGGTATGAGTAAAGGATTAAATGATAATGCCCGAAAAAGAGCTATTGTCATACATGGAGCCGAATATGTAAGTCGTAAATATATTCATTACAATGGACGAATTGGCCGAAGTTATGGATGTCCTGCTTTACCTATAGAAGAAACTACCGAAATTATTAATTTAATCAAAAACGGGACTTGTTTATACATCTACCATCCATCATTAATTCCTATATCTAAAGCCAGTTTGGAAAAACTGCCTTAATTTCTTCTTTATCTCTATTGTAAATATCCTTAAAGAAAACTAGTTCTTTATTTTTTGTCCCTGCGCAGGTAATATATTGTATGTGAATATCTATTTTTCGATCTAATTCTATTTCTTGAGATTTACGACTCGAGATTAATTTTTTAATATTAAGATCATCTTCTGTGTGATAATTATCGTACAAATATTGGGCTAATTTATCAGGATTTTCGATACGTATACAGCCATGAGAATAAGAACGATTAGTATTTTTAAACAATCTTTTTGATGGAGTATCATGTAGATAAATTTGATATTTATTCGGGAAAGTGAATTTTATTTGCCCCATAGCGCTATATCGACTATTTCTTTGTCGCAACCAGTAATGTTTTCCTAAAGGATCATTTTCGTCCCAATCAATTATTTCATCATCAACAGGATCTTCGTAATTGTCAATTACAAAATAGCCATTTCGTTTTAAGTATGTAGAGTCTCTTCTTACTCTGCGAACAATTTCGTTAGCGACAATACTCCGAGGAACGGTCCAATATGGTTTGGTTATTACCTTTTCGACATTACTCGAAAAAATAGGAGTAGGGGTTTTCTTTTTTCCTACAATAATTTTAAATACATCTTTTGTTTTATTGCCTTCGATAATCGTAAGTTTAAACTCGGGAATATTAACAAATAAGCAGTTTTTGCTTGAATTGCCCAATTGTCTTAATCGATGCAAATTAAGACAAGCTTGCTGATATTTTTTATGAAGAAGCTTTACCAATATTTTGTGTCCCAATTTGCTTAATATCGAATCGTTAGGCAAATTAAATTGCTTTTGAAATTTATGTAATGATGCAATTTTTGTATTCTGCGAGTCGAATTTACGAACAGAGATAATGTCTGAATAATAAAACCCTTCAGCAAGTATTTTATCATCAATAAATGCAGGTGTTGTATTGGCTATTGATAAATTTAAATCAACAAAAAACGACATCGAATTTAAAATTCTTTCGTACTGAACAAAATCTGGTTGTACGGCCAAAATCGCTCTATTAAAATTATCTGATTTAATAGCCATGCTTAAATATCCTGGCAATGTTCTTACATACGACCTAAAAAAAGCAGAAGTATCTTTTTCAATAATTCCTTGTGTTAAATAAATAAGATATTTAAAGCACGAAAAAGTTGTGGTTAAATCAAACTCGATTAAGTTATTTAAAGCTTCTTTCGATTGTATACCAGCATTATGTTGAATTCGGTTTATCTTTTCTGAATAAAAATAATCGAATGGAAATCCAAAGTATTTAGCACTATCTAACAAGTGCTTATAAGTATAAAATTTATTATTTGCTTGATAGTTTTCAATCCAAACAGGATTATAATCTCGATTCTTATAAAACGAAACGATTGATTTGTTTAGATAAAAATTTAAATCCTGCGATGTATCAATATCATTAAGGATATCTATTGAGTTTATCTGTAATTTTATTAAGCTCCGAATCTGAGCGTTATCAATTTGTAATTTAGGAGGGTAATGATAACTACTAAATATAGAAAAACAAAATATGCTTGCAATACAAACAAGAACAGAATAAATAAAATTCCGAAACCTGCTGGTCTTTGGAAAATCAAATTCTAATAGTTCTTCATCGTAAATCATTGTATCATCTTTATTTTTTCGTACGCAAATATTTATATTTTATATGCTTTTTTTAGATAAACAACCATGTTATTTTGATGAATATGTTAAAATCTGAAATAAAACTTGATACTTTTTAAGTTAACTATAAACAAATAACAGATTTTTAAATTTTAGATTCACAATTGTTTGTGTGATACAAACAGACTCTTTATTCTATGTTGAAAAAAAGATTAACATCATGCATTTTTTTATAGTACCAAAATATTATAAGGGGTAAAGTTATTAACAATTTTATAGGGTCATTTGTTTTCTTTTTTTAACGATAAACGTTCGAATATTGTCTTGAAAGTTTAGACTCTGCTAGTATGAGCTTGTACCTAAAATCCTCAGATTTGAGGCAGTGAGGGTAATACCCAAAACAACTTAACAAAAAAATAAACAGCCAACCCTTATATTGGGTTGGTTTTGCTTGTAAGACATAAGTAGTAAGATACAAGATATTAGATATAAGACACTAGATACAAGTATCAAGACATAAGTAGTAAGATTATGAGTATGAAGTACAGAGACTTCGATTAGCCAAAAACTTACGTTTCATTTTAAAATAAAAGTTTTTGATAACCGGCGGGAGGATAAACTGAAATCGGTGTGAAATATTTGATAATTGTGAATAAGACTTGCTATTAACAATTTTAGGTAGCATTGCTTCAATTATAAAAATGTTTTCTATATTTATTTACCATTAAACACAAACAATTATGGCTAAATACAAATACCTTATTATATTAATATTAAGTTTTATACTTTATGGAAATACTCTTTGGCACGATTATGCTTTGGATGATGCTATTGTTATAACACAAAATGAATATACGGTAAAAGGGTTTGATGGAATAAAAGATATTTTTTGTACCGAATTTTTTAATGGATTTTTCGAGCACAAAGGAAAGAATTTAGTTGCAGGAGGACGTTATCGACCATTATCGATGGTTAGTTTTGCTATTGAATGGCAACTGTTAATCGGAAGTCCTTTGGATGGGCTAAACAAAAAAGAAATCGAAAAGCGTTTAAATAATAATGTTGTTAATAACTACATAACTCCTTACAATAAGTTGGTAAAAGATTTGGCCGAGACAATTCATGAATCCAATTTAGAAACAAGAAAAAACCAGCAAGAAAATATTTTATCCTCTACTGATTTACATAAAAATGAAATAACAATTGTAAAATCGAATCTAATAAGAATGCATCAGAGTCGGAAGCAATTGTTATTTGTTAGTCATTTAATAAATATTTTGCTTTATGCTTTTAGCTGTATGGTTTTATTACGATTGCTAGAGCTTGCTTTTTCGTTTCGAAAATTACCTGTTGTATATAAAAGCATTCCGTACATTGCTGTTCTTCTTTTTTTATTTCATCCAATACATACCGAGGTTGTTGCAAACATAAAAGGTCGCGATGAGATATTATCTTTATTAGGAGCTAGCTTGGCAATGCTTTTTGTTTTTAAATATCTGCAAAGCAAAAAAATAATTAACCTCTTTTTTTCTTTTATATTTTTTATAATCGGATTGTTTTCGAAAGAAATAGCTGTGACATTTGTTTTAATTATTCCGCTAAGTATTTATTTTTTTGCAAACAGCAAATCAGCCAAAACTTATCTAATTACTATTTTCCCTTTGCTTATAGCATCAGCAATTTATTTTTATGCACGTCATCAAATTGTTGGAGGGATGTCTTTTGAGTCTAGCAATGAGTTAATGAACAATTCGTTTCTGGGAATGACTTTTTTCGAAAGGTATGCAACCATTTTTTATACACTGCTTATTTATCTTAAGTTATTGGTATTTCCACATCCTTTAACTTTCGATTATTATCCATATCATATTCAAGTAATGAACTGGAATAATATCCTCCCGATACTATCATTATTAATTTATATAGCACTTGCAATATTAGCTGTATATGGATTTAAAAAGAAAAAACTCATATCGTTTGGTATTTTGTTTTATTTAATAACTCTGGCTCCTACTTCAAATATTTTATTCCCGATAGGAGTATTTATGAACGAGCGTTTTATTTATGCTTCATCGCTAGGTATAATCCTTGTTTTATCTTGCTGGCTAAGTGTGAAAATTCCGTTATTCATAAAAAAAGATCATTACTTAAAATATTTATTCTTTACGATTTTAATTGTGTTAGGAGTTAAAACAATAACCCGAAATAAAGTGTGGAAAAATGATTTTACTTTATTTACTTCAGATGTTCAGGTTTCGAGCAATAGTGCTAAGAGTAATGCTTCGGCCGGAGGGAAACTAATAGAAGAAGCAATAAAACCCGAAAACATTAATCGAAAATCGGAGTATCTGCAAAAGTCTATATTTTATTTAAATCGAGCCATAAAGATACATCCCAAGTATAAAGAAGCCTATTTGTTACTAGGGAATGCTCATTGGGAATTGTATCATAATTTAGACAGTACATTTAAGTATTATAAGCAAGTATTAAAATTAGCCCCCAAACACGATGAAGTGTATAACAATTTGTTTTTATCTAATATCAATAATGAATTTGAAAAACGAAACAGAGCAAAATTAAATGCAGCAATATTGCATGAACTCGAAAAATACAATTCGCAAAATTTTTATATAAATTATAATCTGGGAAGAATATACGGACGCTATTTAAATAATATTTCGTTATCGAAAGGCTACCTCGAAAAGGCAGTAAATTTAAATCCACAAAATATTAATGTATATAAAGATTTAGGAGTAGCATACGGAATATCAAAAGAATATACGAAATCAACAAAAGTTTTTTTAAAAGCGATATCATTAGATGATAGTGATCTTTCGTTGAAAATAAATTTAGTTATGTCGTACACTAATTTGGGCGATTTTAAAAAAGCGCTTTTCTGGATTGACAATGTATTAACAATGCCTATCGAGAAAAAAGAAGCTCCATTGTTAATAACATTGGGTAATATATGTCGCAGGATGAATAATGTAAAAAAGGCTCAAGAATGTTTCACTAAAGCTCAAAATATAGGGTTAGATGATAAATAATAAGAAAATAGTAGTTGTACTTCCAGCTTTTAATGCCGAAAAAACATTAGCTAATACTTATAATGAAATCCCTCATGATATTGTTGATGATATTATATTGGTTGACGATAAAAGCAACGACAAAACAGTAATTAAAGCACAAGAGCTGGGTATTAAAAATATTGTTTTACACAATTCGAACCTAGGGTATGGGGCAAATCAAAAAACTTGTTACAACGAAGCTCTAAAATTACATGCCGATATTGTAGTAATGCTACATCCCGACTATCAGTATACACCTAAGCTAATACCCTCAATGGTTTATTTAATTGCTAGCGATTTATATCCTGTAGTATTAGGCTCGCGTATTTTAGGCAAAGGAGCAATTAAAGGAGGTATGCCTATTTATAAATACATAGCAAACAGAGTGCTTACTCTTTTCCAAAATATATTTTTAGGCGCAAAATTGTCCGAGTATCATACCGGATTTAGGGCTTACAGCAGTGAGGTTCTTAAAACTATAAAATATCAAAGCAACTCAAACAATTTTGTATTCGATAATCAGGTATTGGCTCAGATACATTATTCCAAATTTAAGATTGCCGAAATAACTTGCCCTACTCTTTATACTAAAGAATCGTCGTCGATTAATTTTTCGAGGAGTATAGTGTATGGTTTGGGTGTTATAAAAACATCAATTCGGTTCTTTTTACACAAACACACGTTTATAAAATCAAAATTGTTTTAATATTATCAAGCCTCAACTATATTGTTTGGATTTTTTTTTGGGTCGGGTTTTTTTGTTTTTCTTCGCTGTTTTATATCCGAATTTATATCGCTAATAATTTGATTTACTGTTCGAGCTAGTTTGCCATAAACAGAGGGGTTTATTTGCAGCATAACACTTAAATAAGGAGTAATTTTTTTATTGATTATTTTATATACAATTGATTTTACTTTGCAGGCACACAGTATGTTTTTTTCATTGGCTTTTTGTTCTTTTCTTTCGAAATAAGCCGTTTCGAAATTTTGTTGTGCTAGCTGTAGCTTGTCAATAATTTCGGTACAACCCGATATGGCTGTAATATGTTTTTTATATCTAGATTTGGCTAAATCTTTGAGCAACGAAACCAGAAGAGCACTTTTAACCGAATAGCTTTCGCGTATTATTTCGAGCCCATATTTATTGAAAACCTTACTTAAAGTTTTGCTTGCAGTTTTAATAACATCATCCGGATGATAAATTGCTCCGGCAATAGTATAATTTAAGGCTCGCAACTGATAGTTGCATGCAGAGTTTAAGGTGGCAAGCTCCGACTCTGCTTTTTTTCTGTTAATAGCGATAGTTAGTTTGTGCGATTCGGTTTCGAGTTCGGTAAATAAAACCTTTAGGTTAAGATCATTCTTGTATTCGTGTTCGTTGTATATTAAAAGCATACTTGTAGCAATAGTACTTATCTCGCTTATCCGAACTTGCGATATCAACTTTGCAATCATAGGTTAAATTTTAAGGTTAATTTGTTTAAAGCATGTAATTCAATATAGTTTTTCTCTTGTTAAAACAACAAAAGTTTCAGCTTAAATCATGTTTTCGTAAAAATGTTTAGATCATAAATTTAGCTTTTGTATTTCGATTAAACAACTAAATAGGTATGTATTATGATTTTATGGTTTGATTAAATACCCAAAGCATGTTGTATTGCGATTTTATGGTTTGGTTAAATACCCAAAGCGTGTTGTATTGCGATTTTATGGTTTGGTTAAATACCCAAAGCGTGTTGTATTGCGATTTTATGATTTGGTTAAATACCCAAAGCGTGTTGTATTGCAATTTCATGATTTGGTTAAATACCCAAAGTGTGTTGCATTGCAATTTTATGATTTAGTTAAATACCCAAAAGCCGATTTAATGATATTGGGTATCAAAATCTGGGAATAATCAAAAGAAATCCTCGAAAGAGGAATGATTTATAAACAAAAAACTTGAGCCTTGTTTTGTGAGGTTTATTTTCTTTCTATAAATGTAGTATTTCTAAAATTTTTATTGTCGTTCCATAACAAATACTCCACACACATCTTCGTTATCGAAAGTTGATCCTACCAATTTGTTTTCAGAAACCAAATAAATATCGAAAGTGTTGGGGAGATAGTTAATTTCTTGGCTGTTTTGAGTGGCTTTTACCTCGATACTTTTAAGTAAAAGTTTATTGTCAGATATGGTTCCTTCTACTTTCTCAACAACATCAATCTTATAATCATTATCAACCTCTTCGGTAAAAGTAAATATTCCGCTAACAATATTGTTTGATTGTTTTAATTCGACCTGCCCTGCTGATTTCCCAAATCCAAAATCTTCTTGATATTCCCAAGTTCCTGTAATATCCATCTTTTTATACTTAATTTAAGTTGATAAATTTAATCGAATGCAAAGCTACTAATTAGTTTCTGTTTTGCAGTATTGCAATTAAATTTTTGAATGATTCAGATACTTCTTGTTCTGTTGGGATTTCGGAATATGCTAATATTGAAAGTTCATTTGTGTATGTCGTTTTTAATTTAGTCCACATTGATTCGAAATCTGTAATTGATCGATAAAATTTTAAAAGTGTGGTGAGTTTTATTTTTTCTTTCGAAGTGTTTGTACTTATGAATAAAGGGAGCGAGGAACAAAAAATATCCAAAGTATAAACAGCATCTAAATAAAGGTTAAATAAAAATATGTTCTTATGAAAATAAAAGTATTTTTGCCGCGCATTATTAAGTTTTAACAAAGAGTAATCTTAATTGTATAAGTTGTTTATACTTATTAAATTAATAGAGGGTGGTTGTTTTAAAAAATGACTTACTGAAACGATTTATACAAGACGAATTTATTGATAGTTTAATAAAAATAAAAAATATAGATGGATAAGAAAATTCCTAATAAATACAAGTTTATAGTTCTTTTGGGTAAGGCACTACATACTTGTGGGGTTCCTTCGTATAAAATTCAAAATTATCTGAGTGAGATTGCCAGAAATAAAGGTTTAGAAGGTAGTTTTATGGATACTCCAACATGGATAAACTATGTTTTTTACGAAGAAGACGAGCATACATACAATTATATCGAGTGTGTTCCTCCCGGAGGGCTCGATCTGGGTGCTTTGTCGCGAGTTACAGAAATTACTGGTCAGGTGCTTAATCGCGAAATAACCGACGATGAGGCTGTTGATAAAATTAGTAAATCAAAACATCAGAATAAAAGCTACGATCTTTTTCTCGATGCATTAACTTTTATCGTTTCGGGTGGTGCTTTTTGTGTGATATTAAAAACAAATTGGGTGACGGCTTTTGCGGCATCAATATTAGGATTACTTGTTTTTTTAGTAAGTCTGTTAGCTTCTAAATCGGCATACATACGCAGCACTCTCGAATCGATGGTGGCATTTGTGTCGACAATAGGAGCCGGAGTATTGTCTGTCTTTTTTCCTGAGATAAATATTTCTTTAGCTGTTTTGTCATCGATAATAATTTTTATTCCCGGACTTGCAATAACTACAGCGATAGAAGAGATAACATCAAAAAATTTAGTTTCAGGAACAGCAAAGTTAGGCGGAGCACTGGTGTCGTTATTTAAACAGTTTTTTGGAGTTATATTGGGTGTTTCGATTTTACCTTTTTTCATCGAAATAAAAAATGTGCCTTTGGTATCGGATATTCCTCTTTGGGTCGACCCAATAGCATTTACATTTATGTCTTTAGGATTGGTATTTAGCTTGCGAATTAGATATAAGGATATGATTTATGCTATTATTACAGCTTTTATTAGTTATTACACAACCATTTTAATGGATTTTAGCGGTTTGTTTATTAGTATTTTTGTTGGGACTATCGTTGTGGTGTTTTTTAGTTCACTTTTTAATCGTATATCGGGAGGTCCTAAATTGGTATTCTTAATTCCTGGGATTATTGTATTGGTTCCCGGAAGTAAAGCTTTTATTGGTTTAAGTACGATTTTCTTACAAACACATTCGGGCTTAAATTATAATATGGGCGAACAGGTGTCTTATATTTTAATGGGAATTATTGGAGGCTTAATTTTTTCGGGCTCTTTTATGAATAAGAAAAATATAAGAATAAAAGAGACTGGTAAATTATAGAAGAATAACTGATTTAGCTTGTAAAAGCTGAATCAGCTTTATAGTATTGTAGTAATATGTAATTGCTTGGGTTGTTTTTTCTGTTTGGACGAGTTTTACGTCTAACTATCTAAAAGTTGTTTTTTAAGAAAAAATTTTTGGGCTTTTGTAAGATAGCTATTTGATACAATATCAAAGTTCTTTGCAAAAAAAGAATTAGAAAGGTTTTTTAAATTGTCATTTGCCTTTATTTTGGTAAATGAATTTAAAGAGATTTTTTGATTAAGCACACTTGCTTTGTAGTATCTGTTGCGGGTTCCATTTTTGATAAGAAAATCAAAGTAAATGCATGAAACAGAGTTGTAATTTTTAACCAATAATTCTTCAATTTGGTCAATGTACATTTCTGGACGCAAGTATGACTTAGGGACAATCAAGATATTGCCTTTATCAATTATTTCTAAATATCTCTTTTGGGAAAAGAACAGAACAATCTTTAGCCCATGTACATTGATTATTCGTGCTACTAAATTTAAAATAATCTTTAAAGTTATTCAAAGTAATTCCTTCATTATTAAAAATCTTTTTAAGGATACCTTCACTACCTCTTAATATAAAAAGCACAAGCAGAATAGTCACATCATTGCTATTTATTTGTATTCAATAATTTTCAAAGGTCAAATAAAACACCCATGCCAAGCATAGTTTGTGCATATTTACCAATTAGTTCTTATGGGTGTTTCAATGAGTTGGCTTTCGTAATAATTAGTAATAAGTAGTTAAAGAGAGGAAAAACCGCTTTCACAAAAAAGTGATTTTCATTGAAAGATTCAATCCATTAGTAAAATTCTGCTTGTTTTCACAGCTAATAAGGCTTACAACTTTGAGAGTCAAAAGAAATGACTCTTTCTAAAATCTACCAGTTTTACCATATTATATTGCTCTAGGAATTTATTTGATTGTTGTAATACAAAAAGTTACATTGTCACCATTCCAAATATCACCTAGGGGAAGTACTTCTTCATGAAAATTTATTATCGTAAAACCTTGAGGTGCTAACATCTCTGAAATATCGTCATGAGAGAAAAAATGAGTCCAAAAACGATACACTTCTGTTTGTTCATCTTCTGACACTACATGCTGATTTAAAACTACTTTTTCCGATTCATATAAAAATGATTCAGATAGAGCTATGTAGGGATTTGGTCTCCAAAATCCACTTTCTGTAACTTCCCAGTTTTTCGGACTAACCTTCTTATCTAAGTCTTTATCGTTTAATACATCGAAGATGAAAATCCCCCCTGGTTTAAGTGTTTTTTTAATATTTGCTAAGAGGATACTTCGTTCATTTGGATTAAGTACTCCCAAATCAGCATAGATTAAAGTAACTAAGTCAAAAGTATTCTCAGGAACATCTAGCTCTAAGTAATTCTGGTGTAGGTAGGTTATTCCCAACCCTTTGTTAATGGCTTCTTTTTTCGCATAGTTAATAGAGTTTTCACTAAAATCTACTCCTGTTACTTTATGACCTTTTGTAGCAAAAATCTCAGAATATAAACCCGGACCACATCCCAAATCGAGAATATTCATTTGTTCATTATTGGCAATAGTGAGTACCCAATCAACAGTACTTTTTATTGTAGTAAGTTTTCTACTAGCCAAATCGAGTTCCGGATGCAAGTGTATCTGCAATAATTGTTCTGAGATATGTGGGTCTGTCCACATCACTGCGCTACCTTTTTCGTAAAGTTTAGGTTTTTGATTGTACCTGATTAATTCGTTTATTTTCATTTTGTAATTACTTTTCGGATTAATTATCTATTTGTTCGAAAACAACCTGAATATCCTTTTCGAGCTTGAATGGTTTCTCATTTAGCTTGCTTAGTGTTGTTTTATTGTTGATGTATAGTGCCTTTAATTAGTTAACAGTGATTTCATTTGCTATCATTTCTGCCTGTTTCAATACAGTTTCTGTTGCCAGTTTTTGCATATCTGGCGGATAGCCAAATTGGCGAAGCGTACGTTTGATAATGACTTTTAATTTTGCTCGAACGCTTTCTTTGATTGTCCAGTCGATGGATGCATTTTGCTTTACCCGTTCAGTTAAGATGATTGCTAATTCACGCAATTTATCTTTCTCCATTAAATCCTTGGCGCTTTCGTTATTGGAAACGGCAGAGTAAAAGGCGTATTCAAATTCGGTTAAACCCAAGTTTTTTGCTTCGCTATCAAGGTTTACAATTTCCTTACTTAGCTTGATTAATTCGTCAATAACCTCAGCAGCTGTAAGAATTTTGTTGTGGTATTTCTTAATAGAGTTTTCAAGCATTTCCATTAAGGATTTGCTCTGAACAAGGTTTGTTTTGGCGCGAGACTTAATTTCATCATTCAGTAATTTTTTCAATACTTCCAAAGCAACGTTTTTGTGTTCCATGCCTTTTAATTCCAAAAGAAATTCTTCAGAAAGGATTGAAATATCTGGCTTTTTGATGCCAGCGGCATCGAAAACATCAATGACTTGTTCTGATACCAATGCCTGATCAATCACCTGACGGATGGTGGTTTCTATTTCTTCATCTGTTTTACCAGAGCCAGTGCCATCGAATTTTGCTAAACGTGCTTTTACTGCTTGAAAGAACGATACCTCTTCTTTTACATCCATGGCTTGCTCATGCGGAATGGCAATTGCAAAAGCTTTGGAAAGAGCAGTTATTTCATTAATGTATCTTTTCTTACCATCGTCCAAACTCAGTATGTGTTCCTCTGCAGCTAATATTAAAGACAGCTTTTTAGAGGTGTCTGCCTGAAAGTATTCTTCATAAGCAAAACTGCCCGCCTGCCTGTTTTCTCCGTTTTCGACAAGACGTTTTAAGCGCTTTCTACCATAGCCTGTTTTCCACTCTTTTTCTTTGCTTAATGCTTCGCCTCTATCTTGTACTTCTTCAAAGTGGATTATTTGTTTTGGCTTATATCTTTTGGTGTAATCAGATGCAATTCCTTTTAAATGCTGGTGCCATCTTCGTTTTAAATTTTCTGTTTGTCCAATATAATATGCACCATTAGAACATTCGATTGCATATACACAATATTTTTCAGGTAAAGGCGCGGGCAGGTGATACATGTTGGAAATAACTTCCAGTTTTTCCAGCATCAATTGTACTGCTTGCTCTTGTGCAATGGTTGGATCGCCTTTACCACCAGCATCGGAATAGAAGGAAAGTGCCTTTTTCAAATCAGAAGCAATGCCCAAATAATCGACAACCAATCCGCCCGGCTTGTCTTTGTAAACACGATTTACTCTGGCGATAGCCTGCATCAGGTTGTGACCTTTCATCGGTTTATCGATGTAAAGAGTGTGCATGCTTGGTGCATCGAAACCAGTTAACCACATATCGCGAACAATAACCAATTTTAACTCATCATCAGTATCTTTCATGCGATCGGCTAAATCCTTACGTTGCTGTTTTGTTGTATGATGTTTTTCTATTTCAGGACCATCGGAAGAGTTGGACGTCATCACTACCTTGATACTTCCTTTGTCCAAATCATCGGAATGCCACTCAGGCTTTATTTTTACAATTTCTTTGTATAAATCGGCGGCAATGCGTCGAGACATGGTTACGATCATAGCTTTTCCTTCGAACACTTCCTGACGTTGTTCAAAATGGGTTACAATATCTTTGGCGATGGTTTTCAAACGTCTATCACTACCAATTAAGGCTTCGAGTTGTGTCCATTTGGCTTTGGCTTTTTGGGTTTCCGTTAAATCATCTTCTCTCAGATTTTCATCCAAATCCTCAACCAATTGTTTACCTTCTTCGCTCAAGTTTACTTTTGCCAAACGACTTTCATAGAAAATTCGAACGGTTGCTCCATCTTCTACAGCTTGGGCAATATCGTAAACATCCACATAGTTTCCGAAAACAGCAGGTGTATTTACATCGGTATTTTCGATAGGTGTTCCGGTAAAGCCTAAATAGGTTGCATTTGGTAAAGCATCACGCATGTATTTGGCAAATCCATACACCGTTTTTTTACCAATTGTATTGCCGTGCTCATCTTTAACATCTTTGTCCTTTGCTTTTAAACCGTATTGAGTTCGGTGCGCTTCATCGGCAATAACTACAATGTTTTCTCTTTCGGATAATGTTTCATATACATTACCCGTTTCAGGTTGAAATTTTTGAATGGTTGTGAAGATAACACCCCCTGATGCTACTTTCAATTTTTCCTTTAAGTCATCACGATTCTCAATCTGTTTAGGTTCTTGCCTTAGTAATTGGGTTGAAGAGGCAAAGGTGTCAAAAAGCTGGTCGTCCAAATCGTTACGATCAGTTATCACCACGACGGTTGGATTATCTAGTGCTAACACAATCTTGCCTGTATAAAAAACCATCGAAAGCGACTTTCCACTTCCTTGCGTATGCCAGATAACACCTCCTTTACGATCTCCTACAGGTTGAGATTCTACACCTGATAAGCCATATCCTTCGGCTAAATTCCCCTCAGGAGGGGTGCTCGCTAGGGCGGGGTGGTTATAAAGCATTTCCATCAATGCATTCATCCGTTTTAACACATCCTCAACAGGAATGTGTATTACGGTTAATCCTAATGACTTTAAGTAGATATCTCTTTTAGCATCATACTCTTCTTTCGCATCGTGACTGCTTCCATCTATCTCAATAACTACTTGACAGTTGCTACAATAAAAATCAACAATATAATTCCCTATTATTTTTTGTCTGTCAAAATCAAAGCCTTTAAATTGTCCTTTCTTTACCTGATTCCAGAATAGTACCTCCGAAAGGTTTCCAGCTTTTCGTAAGTTTCTTGCTCTTTCTTTAAGTTTTGGGTTATAGGGTAAGTTAAAATAGTTCTTAGAAACTCTTTTAACTGTATTTACCACCCCGGTCTTCGACCACCCCTCCATGGGAGGGGAATTGATTACCTCGGTCTTCGACTCTAGTGTAGGGGAATTGATGCCAGTAGCCCTGATTGTAGATTCAACAGCTCTATTAACAGCATAGTATTGGTGATAGGCTGCTAATTTCTTTACAGTTGTAATGGTGGTAATTCCTGTTTTGGCATCTTCCTTTTTCTGCCTGTGCGGTGCACGCAGACAGGTCGACTTTTCGAATACCGTAAAATGGCGAATTAAATCGAGCAAGGTTTCTTTGTTCAGCATGCCATTGATTAGGGTCTCCAGTTGACTAATCAGATGCGAAGCTTCTATTTTTCCATCAGATGATTTCCATGACATAAAACGGGTAAAACCTGCAGATAAAGACCCTGCTTTTGCCTCTAAACCATCTGATATGATGTTGAAAGCATTGTATGTGAAAAGACCTGGTATTGTAGCCTTGTATGTTTCAATTTGCTTGAAAGCTGATTTTACCGTAGCATTTTCATTTGCCGCATTTTTTAATTCAATAACTACCAAAGGAATACCATTGACAAAAAGGATAATATCCGGGCGTTTGTTGTTGTCGTTTTCAATCACTGTAAACTGATTTGCTACAACAAAATCGTTCTTTTTAGGATTTTTAAAATCAATCAACCACACCAGATCGCCACGTTCGTCACCATTATCGTTATAGGTAATCTTAATTCCTTCAGTAAGCAAGCGATGAAAGGATTCATTATTTGCTAATAATTCAGGAGAGTTAATGCGCTGAACCTCTTTGATGGCTTCATCACGACTAGATGGTTTTATTTTAGGGTTGATCCTGCGTATAGCGGCTTGCAGACGATCCAACAATAAAACATCTGAATAGCTTTCACGTTCAGGAGTTTCTCCATCGGGAGCAACAGTTGGGGCATAAACGTAGTTGTAGCCCAATCGTTGTAAAAGATCGATGGAGAATTGCTCAATGGTATTTTCGGTAATTCGGGTCATGTTTGGTTTCTTAGGTCAGGATTAAATTTATCGTTATCCCATTTTAATGGATTGTTTATTATGTATTTTTTTATTCTTTCATATTCGGCATTATTTCGGATAATGTGATCGTGATAATTGGATTGAAAAAAATGATTATTACGATTGTATTTCGGAATATCCAAATTGTTTTGATCAATAAAATCATCAATTTTTGAATTAACCGCCGATTTAAATCCCCCAATAAATGATGAAATTGATTTGGGTTTACGAACAAATTGGTTTTGTTGTTTTGATCGGTTTGCACGTAGAGACGCACGGCCGTGCGTCTCTACGTGCGTCCCACCCATATCGTGTATTTCATCCATGTTGTGCGTATCATTCATTTTATTTTTATTCAATACAACAATAGCGTGTATATGATTGGGCATAATGATGTATGTATCCAAAAATATTTCGTCGCGTATTTCAAATGATTGTATCCATTCGTTATTTACGATTTTACCAAAATCGGATAATGAAACATACGGGTGTGTATTTTTATCGATTATGACATTGCCCATAATACATTTTCTGTTTTGGGTAACGATGGTTAAAAAATAGATACCATTGTTCGAATAATCCCAGCCAGGCATCCTGTGTGATTGAATACGGTATTTATTTTTAAATTTTTCGACCATTTGTTTATTGTATTTTAGGGTTTATTTTGTTCGTAGAAATGCACGGCCGTGCGTTTCTACAAACAAATACGATGGTATTACCACAATTGCCATTCTGTTATATATTCATTTTTAAATTTATTTTTTGTGTAAAATTATCTGATTTTATTCCGATTTATAATATTCTTATTCTACTGTTACCTCCCCACTCATTAGTTTTGGCAATAAGGTATCGCGCATGTTTTCAAGATTTTTTATCTGCATGATATTTGTCTCTTGCTTCTCCAACAATGGAATTGCAAATTCGGTGAAAGAATCAATTTTTTGTTTGGGTGGTAGTTTAAATCTTGCCCATTCAATGCCATTTTTAGCAAGCATATTTACAGTCGATCCATTTGTAGCTCCTGATATTTGTTCACGAACATCATGGATCATAAGTAAATAATATACAAATGGTTTAGTTAAGGTATCATCTTTTAATTCTAATTTGTAAATATGTTGACTAAAAATTCCTTCTTTTCCAAAATAACTTGGAATAATTGCAGGATAGCCGATTAACAGCATGTCATGCCCTTGCTCTGTATTTGTAATAATAATATCTCCAGGATAAATTCGATGCCTATCTTTAAAATCTCCAGAATAGTATTTTATACCTTCATACTTATAACCTCCTCCTTCATACACAGAATTCAAGTTATGCATTGGTATTCCGTTTCCTTTATCTGATAAACCTGCGCCTTTATAACTTAGACCACGCAATACTTCAATATATTCGCCAATTTGATGCCATTCCCATTCCTCTTTCGCTTCTTCCACAAACCACTGCCTAAAAAG
>JAKSCO010000088.1 GCA_022360575.1 Bacteroidales bacterium
TAACAGCAAACAATTGTTGATACTCACCAATCGCAAGTAAACCTCCATTACAGAAAAACCATCCCCGGGGAGCAAAATCCCCCACAAATGGCACAATTGATCCGATAAAGTAGCCCCACATAACAATATTCTTTTAGTTAAAAACCTAAGAATATTTAAGTTACAAACATTTATAGATATAAACAAAATAAGCTACCCGAAAAAAGAAACTTATATTCTATCTAAATAAGAAAAATCTATCAACCGTTAACTACAATAAAATTACTTTAGCCGAATATTCTTTCTTATCGTTTATAAGCCTTATTAAGTAAGTGCCTCGTGATTCTTTTTTCAAGTCTATTACAAACAGAGTCTGTCTTATCTTTTTACTAAAAACTATATCTCCATCAGGATTCCATATTGTAATTACACTTTCTTTATCAGGATTCATTCCTTCTATTGTTATTTCTCCACCTGAAGGATTTGGATAAATTCGAATCTTTTCGAAAGATTCATCTTCGTAAATTCCAACTCCTGTAACACTATAACAAGAAGAAGTATCAGAACATTGATTTTGAGTAACAATTACAGCATAACTACCATCCGAAGTAGCTTCGAACACTCGCTCGGTTGCTCCAGAAATACTCGAATAATTGTTATTGCAATCAACCCACTGATAAGCTGCTGTTGTTTCTTGGGCTGTTAAAGTTGCTTGATCTTGAACAACAGATACATTTACATGAATTGCACTCACATAAGTTGTTATTATACTATCGCAAGCATTTACTGTTTCTAAAGTATCTGATCTTACTATGTTAGATGTAATATTATCAACAGTAGTTCCATCGGGGAAAGTATGACTATCGCCACTACAAACACTTACGCTCATACTTGAACTATACGATGGATTTACACTAAGTGTAGTAGTTATAATACTATCACATCCATGCATCGACGATAAAGTATCAACTTGGGTTAATGGCGCTGTAATATCATCAACAGTAGTTCCATCGGGGAAAGTATAGCTACTACCACTACAAACAGTAACATTGTTTGAGATATCATAACCCGAAACTACATTTATATTCGTTGTAATTACACTATCGCAACCAAATACCGAATTTAAGTTACTTGTATATGTAAAATTGGATGTAATATTATTTTGACTTGTCCCATCGGGGAAAGTATAACTTGATCCAGAACAAACAGCAACCGTTTCGCTTAAATTATAATGTGGATTCGCAATTACATTTGTTGTAACAACACTATCACATCCTCCCAGCGAATTTAATGTATCGATTTGTGTAACATTGGCAGTTATATTATTCAGGGTTGTTCCATCGGGAAAAGTATAACTATCGCCACTACAAATATCTGCATTAACACTTGTTTGATAAGTCGAAACTACATTAATATTGATTGTTACAATACTGTCGCAACCCGCCGCTGTTGTTAAGTTACTTGTATACGAAGTATTTGATGTAATA
>JAKSCO010000237.1 GCA_022360575.1 Bacteroidales bacterium
ACTATATAGTTCAAATGTTTTTTCATCATCAAGAGCTATATTGGCTATATCGATTTCGATTCCATGAGATTCTTTAACATTTTCGACAGCATCTTTTATTATTGATAATGTTTTAAGACCTAAGAAATCCATTTTTAACATTCCAACAGACTCAACATGGCTTCCATCGTATTGGGTAATGTATAACTCAGAGTCTTTAGAAGAACAAACAGGAATATGTTCGTACAGGTCATCGCGTCCAATAATAATACCACAGGCATGTACTCCGGTTTGCCGAACAGATCCTTCAAGGGTTTCTGCAAATTGAATTGTCCTTGCTATTATTGGATTGTCGCTAGTTTTAGCATCTTTTAACTCTGGCGATTCTTCGAAAGCTTTTTTTAATGTCGTTCCTGGTTTTTCGGGAACAAGTTTTGCTAAGTGATCAGCTTCGCTTAATGGGAGTTTTTCTACACGAGCAACATCTCGTATGGCCATTTTTGCAGCCATTGTCCCGAATGTGATGATATGGGCAACGCGTTTTTCTCCATATTTATCAACGACCCACTTTAAGACTTTTTCTCTACCATCTTCATCAAAATCAATATCGATATCGGGCATCGATATACGATCAGGATTTAAAAATCTCTCAAACAGGAGGTGATACTTAATAGGATCGATATCTGTAATTCCATTACAATATGCAACAACTGAACCTGCAGCCGAACCTCGCCCAGGTCCAACCGAAACATTCATTTGGCGAGCTGCATTTAAGAAATCCTGAACAATAAGGAAATAACCGGGAAATCCCATTCCTTTAATAACCGAAAGTTCAAAGTCTATTCGTTCGCTAACTTCTGGTGTAATTTCTTTATACTTTCGTTTTGCCCCTTCGTAAGTGAGATGTCGCAAATAGTCATCTTCGTCAACAAATCCTTCAGGGAGCTCAAACTCCGGCATAATAGGCTCTCTATTTAAATCGAAGTCTTCAATTTTTGCAACAATCTCATTTGTATTTTCAATGGACTCAGGTATATCGCTGAATAATTGATTCATTTCTTCCTGAGTTTTGAAATACTCTTGTTTGGTGTAGCTCATTCTTGTAGGATCATCCAAGTCTTTTCCTGTGTTTAGACATATTAAACGATCATGAGCGTCAGCATCTTCTGCATTTATAAAGTGAACGTCGTTAGTTGCAATTAATTTAATTCCAAGCTTTTTAGATATACGTATTAATGATTCGTTTACTTTTACTTGATTTTCGTAAACATCTTCGTCTTTTTTCTTATTCCCTGATTGATGTCGCTGCATTTCAAGGTAAAAATCTTCGCCAAAGAGATCTTGGTATTGCTTTGCTATTTCTTCTCCTGCTATTTCGCTATTTTTCATGATAGCTTGAGGTACTTCTCCTCCTAAACATGCTGATGAAGCAATTAGTCCTTCATGATTTTCCTTAAGTATTTCCCAGTCGATACGAGGAGTATAATAAAACCCATCAATCCAAGCAAATGAAATGAGTTTAGTTAAGTTTTGGTAGCCAATTTTATTTTTGGCAAGTAAAATTAAGTGATATCCGCTTCGATCTTCTTTTTTTGATTTACTAAATCGATTGTTAGCAGCAACATAAATCTCGCATCCAATTATAGGTTTTATTCCTTGTTTTTTTGCTTCGTTAAAAAAATGTTTAACTCCAAACATATTACCATGATCGGTAATACTAATAGCAGGCATATTATCATCTTTTGCTTTTTTTATTAAGCTTTTTACATCAGATGCTCCATCAAGGATAGAGTATTGGGTGTGCACATGTAGATGAGTAAAATTAATCATGTATTGTCTTGAGATTTAAATTTGTGAAACCAAAAAATAGCGACTAAACAGCATGTAAAAATATGCAAATTGGAGTTAAAAACCTTTATATAATTATAGAATAATTATAACAAAAGAATAGAGTAAAGATATAGTTTTAATTAGCTGCCAGTTATTTGCTAAAACAAAAAGTTTTATTAATGAAATAAAATTGTATCTTTGCCGGACATTTTTAAAAATGTAGGTTTAATTAATAATTTAAAAAACAAAGAGTATGCCTGTAAAAATTCGATTGACAAGAAGAGGACGTAAGAGAGCTCCTTTTTATCACATTGTTATCGCAGATAGCAGAGCGCCACGAGATGGTAGATTCATTGAAAGTGTAGGAACTTATAATCCTAATACTAATCCTGCTACTATCGAGTTAGATTTTGATAAAGCATTAGATTGGTTACAAAAAGGCGCTCAACCTACAGATACATGTAGAGCTATTTTATCATACAAAGGTGTTATGATGAAAAAGCATTTACTTGGTGGAGTAAAAAAAGGTGCTTTTACTGAAGAGCAAGCTGAAGTTAAATTCCAAGCTTGGTTGAAAGAAAAAGAAGCTAAGATTCAAGCTAAGAAAGATGCTCTTAAGAAGGGTGAAGATGCTGACGCTAAAAAGCGTTTAGACGAAGAAACAAAGATTAAAGAAGCAAGAGCTGAAGAGTTAGCTAAGAAAAAAGCTGAAGCTGCCGAAGAAGAAGCAAAAGCTAAGGCTGAAGCAGAAGCTGCTAATGCTGAAGAAGCTAAAGCAGAAACTGCAGAGGAACAAGCTCCAGAAACTGAAAATACAGAAGAAGCAACAGAAGCTTAAGATATTTTCATGTATGAAAAAAGATGATTTTTGTTTTGCTGGATTGCTTTTAAAGCCTACGGGAAATAAAGGTGAAGTTATTCTGAAATTTAACAAAGATTTGTCTAAAGAAATTTTAAAATTGGAATCAATTCTTATCGAAGTAGATGGGAAATTGGTTCCTTTTTTTATTGAGTCTATAAAAACAAAGTCGACCAAAACAGTTGTTGTAAAACTTGATGGAGTAGACTCCGAAGATGATACAAATGAATTTATTGACAGTAATTTCTTTATTGCTCCAGAAAACCAACAAGTTATTGATTTAAATTTAGATAATTATTACGATGTTGTTGGTTATGTAGTAAAAGATGAAAACGAGGAATTAATAGGTTCGGTTGTTGATTTTATTGATGTTGTAAATAATCCATTATTAAATGTCAAAACTAAATCAGGAGAAATATTAATTCCTGCAAATGATGATTTAATAATAGAAATAGATGATGATGATAAAATCATTGTAATGCATATACCTCAAGGACTTCTTGATTTGTCCTAATATTCTATCTCCTTTTCAAACGTTATAATTTTATTTTTCCATTTATTGGGGATCGGAATGGCTGAATTTTCTTCAACTCCAAACGAAACAAGTATTGCTTTATTCTCAGCTTTTACTTCTTTGGTTTCAGAATTTATTACTTGCTGAAACATTCTTAAACTTTTGGTTCCTAATTTATAGATTGTCGAAAGAACCTCTATTCTTTCATCTAAGAATGTAGGATTAAAATATTCGATTGTAATTTTTGCTAAAACGAGAGCTTCTTTTTTCCAATCGATTGTTGATTGGAAAACTTGCTCGAAATATTGAGTTCTGGCTAAGTCAAAATAATTCTGATAAATAGAATTATTAACATGAGCCATAATATCAATATCGTTAAATCGTATTTGTATAGGAGTACTGTGTTGAAATTTATACTTCTTGGATTGCATCTTTCTCTAATTCAATATCAATTTCTTCGTAAATAGAATTCTGACTTTTAAACTCAGGTACTATCTCTTTCATCTTTCTAACAATATCTTGATTGTTGTGGTTTTTCTGCATATTGAGTAATTCATTAAAATCATTCCGAACTTGTTCTATGTCGTAATGCATTACTTTTGCAATCATTATTTTAGAGTGATGTGTAGGTATTGTATTTTCTTTATCGTTTAATAACTCTTCATAAAGTTTTTCGCCAGGCCTTAATCCTGTGTATTTTACCTGAATATCTTTCCCAATTGTTAATCCAGAAAGCTTTATCATTTTCTTGGCAAGATCAATAATCTTAACTGATTTGCCCATGTCGAAAATGAATATTTCTCCCCCTTTGCTCATTGCTCCAGCTTCGATAACCAATTGGCAAGCTTCGGGGATAGTCATGAAATAGCGAGTAACTTCGGGATGTGTTACAGTAACAGGACCGCCTTTATCTATTTGTTTTTTAAAGCGTAAAATAACAGAACCATTAGAGCCTAGTACATTCCCAAATCGAGTTGTGATAAAGTTCGTATCGCTAATTTGGTTAAAAGCCTGAGTATATATTTCAGCTATTCGTTTTGAAGCTCCCATTATATTTGTTGGGTTTACTGCCTTGTCAGTAGATACCATAACGAATTGTTCAACATTAAACTCATTAGATATATCTGTTAATATTTTCGTCCCTAAAATATTTGTTCTGAGTGCTTCTGTTGGGTTGTTTTCCATCATAGGAACATGCTTGTATGCAGCAGCATGATATACAAACGAAGGTTCGTAAGTTTCAAATACTTTTCGAACTCTATAGCTATCTGCTACATTCCCGATTACAATTTCGAAATTGTAGAATTTATTTTTTTCTTGTAAATCCAGTTCCATATCGTATAATGGAGATTCAGCCTGATCAAATAAAACAATACGTTTGGGGTTAAAATTAATTAATTGTCGGACAATTTCGCTACCTATAGAACCTGCTGCTCCGGTTACTAGAATGGTTTTATTAAGTAACTTTTGTTTTATCCGAGTTTTGTCTAAAACAATAGGTGGGCGTTCTAAAAGATCTTCAATCTTAATTTCTTTTATTTGATTAAAACTTAATTCGCCATTAATCCATGTATTAATATCAGGAACAGATAGTACTTTTATGTTAAATTGAAAACATCGTTCTATAATTTCTTGTTTCTCGTCAGTTGTTATGTTAGCCTTTGCAATAATTAATTTCTCAACTGTATCTTTCTCAACAATGCAGGCTAATTGCTCTGGAGGATATATAGTAACGCCTTCTAAGCTTTTTCCCGAATTTTGTTGATCTAAGAAAGCTACTACCTTGTGTTTGCTCTCAGCATCTCTATCAAGAGTTCTTTTAGTGATAACTCCAAATTCTTCTGCTCCATATATAATGACGTCTGTTTTCTCTTTGCTTGGATTATATAATTCTTGATAAATTATTTTTGTTACTAAACGAAATGATGCCATTAAGAATACTGTAAGTAAAAAATCAATAGCAATAACCGAAGTAGGTATGATATACGATCCTTTTATTAAAAAGAAGTTTATAGCGTTTATTACTATAAAAATTAAACTCCCACTAATTGCAACTAAGAAAATACGCTCAGTATCTTTTGCTCCCGAATAACGGATTATTCCTGCATAACTTTTGAAAATAAGAAAAGTTATAGACCTAAAGAATAAAACAAAAGGAATTATAAACGAAAGTGTATTAAAATAAGATTCAGGAATTTCAAAGTTGAATCTTAGTAAAAAAGCTGATGATATAGATATTGAACAAATAATCAAATCTATAAGAAAAACAATCCATCTTGGTGTATATGATTCTGGGAATTTAATCATGTTTTTTAATTAAAATTTAAACTTTTCAAAATTAATCAAAAATAATGCAGCTCTTTTAATTTTTAAATGTCTTTTATAAACAAAATAAAAACCATAAATCATGAAAGTAAAAATTATAGTAGCTTTAATAAGCTTTATCAGTTGTTTTAATGTTTTTTCGTTGAATGTTTTAGCTGAAGAAAAAGAAACCCGAAAAGTTGATAATTTTTCAACGATAGATTTATCTATTCCTGCAAAAATGTATTTAGAACAGGGTTCTGAAAATAAATTAATAATCGAATCGGATAAAGATGTTTTAGATGAAATTGAAACATTTACTAAAGGAGACGAGTTGGTAATACGCTTTAAGAAGAGGTATAAATGCAGAGGGAAAAAATCTATTAATATTTTTTTGACAGCAAAAGATGTAAATGAATTAAAGTTGTTCGGCTCGGGAAATATTACTGTAGCATCTACAATGAAAGCCGACGAAATGAGTTTATATGTTTCTGGTAGTGGTTCTATTCAATTTAAAAATCTTGTTACATCAAAAGTTTTAGCTAACCTATTAGGTTCGGGCAGTATTAACTTGCAGGGAAAACAGAAATCTTCTTCTTTAGATGCTGCAATAACAGGTTCGGGTAGGATTAATACTTTAGATATGAATTTTGATGAAGTTGATTTGAAAATTATAGGATCAGGAACAATAAAAGCAAAAGCCGAAACAGATTTAGATGTTAAAATAGTAGGAAGTGGTAGTGTGTATTACGACGGTGATCCCTTAATAGATGCAAATGTTGTAGGGAGTGGCAGGGTTAGGCGAAATTAGAGAAAACGCTTTTGTTGAGCACAAATATGTTTGTATTATTTGTAGTGTATAAGGAGAGGATAATTAAAAAGTATAATAAAATTTTTCGTTTGCTTTTTTTTCAGAGACAATACCTTTGTCTATTCCATCAAATAACCTTATACACGCTTTTTTGAAATCAGAAAAGAATAACTCAGCAACAAGAATTAGCTTTCCTTCGATAATGTTAAGATGTTTATTCCCATATATCTTATGATTTTTAGATGTTAGATAGATTTCACGACTAGAAGTGAATGTGTGTGCCATGCTAGCTCTTAATTGATTGTACAATTTATGATTGTTGTTTAATTTTCCGTATTCACGAGGCATTAATCTGTTTATTGCATGCGAAAATCTAAGTTTTGATTGTTCTCTAGCTTTTAATGGTTTCGAGTCAAGAAAACTTCCTAAGGTTTCTAATCCTTGAGACATAATGACAAAAGCAAAATGATAAAGTTCTGATTTTATTAATCGTTCTATATCGTCAATAAAAATTCTCTGAACAAACTCTCTTGTTTGTAGTGTATTTGAAGTCATCATATTCTTGTATAATTTTTTAGCAAAGATATGATCTTTCGTTTTAGAAGTACTTCATATCTTGATATTGTCTCAAATTTTATGCGTAGGAAGTATTATTCTATGTTAAATCCTTTAAATTCAATAGCAGGAAACCTTTACAGTATTGCAGAAAGCAAAAAATACTATGCAAATTAGGTTTACTACATTGCAGGGACTCATAATACTGCGTCAATGAATCGTTTTTTTGCGTTAATGATTCAAAATTTCATTGCAAAGACACAAAATTTAATAGCAGGGAGCTTCAATAAGCATTCGAGAAAACAGAAAATGCTATGCAAGTTGGGGTCACAGTATAGCAGGGAGTCCATAATACAACGTTACTAAGGCGTTTTTTTACGTTAGAGATTCAAAATTTAACAGCAGGAAGCAAAATTCTTATGCAGGGAGCATTATTTAATACCAAATCCATTGAATTTAATAGCAAAAAATCTCCACACGTATTTCGAAAAATAAAAAAACCACAGAATCATGAACCTTTACAAGAAATGAGAAAAGTGTTCTTTTCTTCTATTTTTCTTCGTTAAAAAATATCTGGTAATAGTTCATCCCTGTTTTGCTATCAGTCCCTTTTGTTATATAATCCCGATTCCCATGTATGTATATATGGAAATTTTTATCAAGTTTGATGACGCTCTTGAATATTCGGTTTTGTTTTTTTACAGCGTTGTTTGACACCTCAAATTCGTCAGCTATTTCTATATCATTCTCCGACTCGTAAACTTTCTTATAATTATTAAAGCTTTCAATTAAATCTTTATCCTCAATAACTTTTTCGGCAAAATTATCTATCTCAAAGTTGTCTGTTTCTTTAAAATAATCTTTTGATTTGTTTATTAATTCAGCCTGATCAGCTTTGTCTACTTCATATTCTGAGGGTAATGCTTTTACTACAAAATCCTTGTACATTTTTATTGTGTTTTCAGTGTGGTAGTAGTTGTCTTCGCGTTGACGTATCTTCAAAAAATCATCAATCCAATATCTGGCATCTTCATTTTTATTTGTTTTGTCTACCGTCGCAACAATGAATCCGCTTTCTTTTTCGAGATTAAGAATTAAACAGCCTTTGTCAAGTTTACGAATATCAATTCCCTGATCACTTTCTATTGAATAATTATCTTCGGTCGGATATACTTTTAGAAATGTTTCGCGAGTTTCTGATTTAAACAAACCAATGGCATCAACAAATTCGTTGTTATATTGTAAATCTTGAAAATAAACAGTGTAAAACTCTCCTCCATTAATATTAGGATGAGTTGAGTTTTCGTATAGGTGTTTTCCCAGATTTTGCGATTGCTCAAAAAGTTGTTCCGGGTCGTTAAATATAATACTGCTGTAATGATATACCTCATTTAAACCCAGTTCTGATTCGTGATAGAAGTTAAAATATTCGTTCGATTTAAATGGAGACAAAAAATATTGACTAAGAAGATCCTTTATCTCATCATCTAAATTAAGAGTGCTTTTTGAAAAACGAATATTTTCATTGTTGTACTTACTTCCTACTTTGTGTACAGCAATTTGGTCTATTGAGCTTTCCGAATATAGTATCATAAATTGTTAATCAAAGTTTATATGAGAAAATATAGCCAGTTTGCGGGCTTTCTTTCGATATTTATTACTTAGAGTTGCGTCTTCTAAATAAATTCTTGATAGCCCAAAATAAGCAATGGACTTATATGTGTTTGCAAAATTTTCATACCTCTCTAACTTCTTTAAAGCAGTAGAGTATTGAGTTTTAGCTAATGTGTAATCTTTGTATTTCTTTTCGGCAATAATTCCTTTAAATACATGTGCAATTGCTTTAAAATAATTGTTCGAGTGCTTAGTTTTTTCAAGTATAGAAATTAAAGCCTTTGCCTTATTGTATTTTTTTAATAAGAGCAAACTCAATGTATGATAGGATAGATATAATAAATTATCAGGACTTTCTTTGCGAATTTGTTTTGTGTATTTTAAAGCCTTCCTATAATTTTTTTCAAAATAAAGATTGATATAGATTAAAAAAGATAAAGATTCTTTGTGTAAAAAAATTCCTTTTTGCGAGTTTGTTTCAAGTAGAGCAATTCCTTTTAAAGCATTTCCTTTCGGGAAGAAGTATGCAATTGGTTTGTATATCGGATGAGCTTTGGGATAATATTCGCGATAATAATTGTAAACTCCCGATGAAAATTTAAAGTCGCTAAACGAATCTTCTAGGCGGAATCCCTTATGCAGCATTTTGTAAGCAGGTTTTATATGAGGGAAAACATTAGCCGAAGTTTGATTGTCTGAGAAATATTGCATCAAAAGTAGTCGTCCCATTAGGTTAAAAAATATCGACTCGTTGGTTTCTTGTTTTGCAAAATAATTCTCGGCTTTTGCAATAGAACTATTTAATTTTTCTACAAAAAGGGGTGCTTTTTCACTATTTGGAGTAATGGGGAAATATTTCCAATACATTGCTAAAGCATAATATAAATCAGGGAAAGGATGATTCGGATAATCATTAAGCATTTGCATATAAGTATTTTCCGAATTTTCGAACTGATAATTATAGATACTATCTATGTGCAATTTTAATTCAATTACATACAGCGAATCTTTGATGATTGATTTTTGAGAAAACCCATTTAAGGTCGACAATAAAAATAATATAGAAATAAAATATCTCATCCCGAATTCTAAATTAGAGTAAATGTTTCTTTTAATCGAATTCCATTGTCTGTTTCATGTACCTTAGCACATTCGTTGTATAAATCGTGTTGGAAAAATAAAGTGTAATTATTTTTTACTGCTTCGTTTAAGAAATCTTCTTTTTCTTGTATCATCACCATAGGTTGTATGTCGTAAGCCATGTTCCATACTAAAGGTATATGAGCTGTCGAAGGTATAAGGTCGGCCATAAAAACAATTGTTTCCTTACCAGTATCAATAAAAGGTATAACCTGACCAATTGTATGGCCATTAAATAAACGCAGATTAATTCCGGGATATAGTTCGCAATCTTTTTCTATAAAGTTAAGATGTCCGCTTTCGAGCATTGGTAATAGATTTTCCTTTAAAAAAGCAGCTCCTTCTTGTTTGTTGGGATTCATTGCCCAATCCCATTGAGGCTTGCTAACCCAGTATTTAGCATTTGGGAATGTTAGTCTATATTCTGATTTATTCTGATCAAATATTACTCCACCACCACAATGATCAGCATGTAGATGTGTGAGTATTACATCGCTTATGCTTTCAAACGAATACCCCGCTTTCTTCAAAGCACCTTCAAGTCCATCCCCTCCATTTAAATAAACATGACTGAAAAATTTATCACTTTGTTTGTTCCCATAGCCATTATCTATTAAAATAACCTGTTCGCTGGTATCTATTAATAACGAACGTAATGCCCAGTTGCATAAATTATTTTCGTTAGCAGGATATTTTTTGCTCCATAATACTTTAGGAACAACTCCAAACATCGATCCTCCATCAATCATAAAGTTTGTAATGTGTATAGGGAATAATTTCATGATCATTAATATTTATTTCAGACAAGAACTGTTTTTGTTATCTTCACAATTTAAAATACAAATATAAATAAACATCACTTATTCATATGTCAAGATGTTTTAATTAAATTTTAATAGATGAGAGTTCATTTTATAGCAATTGGCGGAAGTGCTATGCACAACTTAGCAATAAGCTTATATAAAAAAGGATATAAAGTAACAGGTTCTGATGATGAGATTTTCGAACCCTCTAAAACCCGTTTAGAAAAATATGGTATTTTGCCTAAGCAAATAGGTTGGAATAAGGAAAACATTACACCTGACATTGATGCGGTTATTTTAGGGATGCATGCTCGCGAGGATAACCCTGAATTAATAAGAGCAAAACAATTGAACTTAAAGATATATTCATATCCAGAGTATTTATATGAGCAGACAAAGAATAAAACCAGAGTTGTAATAGGAGGGAGCCACGGTAAGACAAGCATAACATCAATGATTATGCATGTACTTAAGTATTATAATAAAGATTTTGATTATATGGTAGGAGCTCAATTAGATGGCTTTGAAACAATGGTTCGTTTGTCCGAAGATGCTCCTGTTGCAATATTCGAAGGAGATGAATATTTGTCATCACCTATTGATCGCCGACCTAAGTTTCACCTATATAAACCAGATATTGCAGTTTTAAGTGGTATCGCCTGGGATCACATCAATGTTTTTCCAACCTTTGAAAATTATGTAGATCAGTTTCGAATTTTTATTGATAAAGTAAATAAAGGTGGGATTTTGTTTTATTGCAAACACGATTCTGAATTACAGAAATTAGTTGCCAAAACTAAAAATGATATACAAAAAATCTCATATGGAACTCCTGATTTTAAAATAAAAGATGGAGTAAGCTATTTGATAGATTCAGAAGATCAATATCCATTAAATATTTTTGGGAAGCATAATATGCAAAACATAAATGTTGCTCGATTAGTTTGCCAGCAATTAGGAATTAATAGCAATGCTTTTTATAAAGCAATATCAGAGTTTAACGGAGCAGCTAAAAGATTAGAAGTGCTGGAGAAAAATACAGATACGATAATTTTTAGAGATTTTGCTCACTCTCCATCAAAGTTAAGAGCTACGGTCGATGCCGTAAAGGATCAATTTAGCAGTCATAGGCTTATTGCTGTAATGGAATTGCATACTTTTAGTAGTTTAAATAAAGATTTTTTAAAAGAATATAAAGATACTATGGAGAAAGCTGATGTTGGAGTAGTTTATTTCAATCCTCAGGTAATCCAACATAAGAAATTGAAACAACTCAATAAACAAGAGGTATTGGATGCTTTCAATAAGCAGAACTTAAAAATATTCACAAATCAAGAAAATTTATTAAAGTTTATTGATGAATGTAACTTACATAGTAGTATATTGTTACTAATGAGCAGTGGCGATTTTTCGGGAGTTGATTTGAAAAAAAATGCAAAAAAATGGATAAAATCGCAGCGAAAGTTTGGATAATTAGAAAACTTTCCCTTCTTTTGCATCTCGAAAATCAAACAGTACTTTGAAATATTGATAGCAAAAGAAGAGATTGTGAAATGTCTTTAATACTGGATGTTTGCTAGTTTTTGAAGCTTTTGAAAAAAAGATTAAAAAAAATAAAAAATGTTTGGTGATTAAAAAAAAACAATTACTTTTGCATCGTCAATCTGAAATTGATACAATGGTCCGTTCGTCTAGGGGTTAGGACGCCAGGTTTTCATCCTGGTAACAGGGGTTCGATTCCCCTACGGACTACTAAGTTTTAAAATAAGTTAACGGAGAAATTATGGCAAACCATAAGTCAGCAGAGAAAAGAGTAAGACAAAGTGAAAAGTTAAGATTGCATAACAAATATTATGCTAGAACTACTCGTAATTTGATTAGAAAGTTGAGAGGAACAACTGAAAAAGCTGAAGCTATTGAGATGTTACCAAAGGTTTCTTCAATGCTTGACAAATTAGCAAAGAAGAATATTATACATGCCAATAAAGCAGCTAACTTAAAGTCGAGTTTAACTTTACATGTGAACAAATTGTAATCAGAATTTATATACAAATGATGACCTTTCTTAATTTAGGAAAGGTTTTTTTGTATATAAGAATCTGTAACTTTAATAAATATGATAAATCGAGTTTGTGTTTTTTGTGCTTCAAGTCAGAAGGTAGCTCCTAAGTATTTTAATGTAGCCGAAAGTGTTGCAAAAGTTTTTGCTGATAATAATATAACTACTATTTATGGTGGTGGTGCTGTTGGCTTAATGGGGAGACTTGCTGATGTTGCCATGAGGAATCATGGTGAGGTAATAGGTATAATGCCTTCGTTTATGATGGATGTTGAATGGGGACATAAAAATATAACAGAGCTTATTATTGTAAAAGATATGCATGAGCGAAAGAAAAAGCTTATCGAAAATATTGATGCTGTCGTTGTATTGCCAGGAGGTTCAGGAACTCTGGAAGAAGTGATGGAGGTGATAACCTTGAAACGTTTGGGAAAATTTGTAAAACCAATCGTTTTTGTTAATACTGATGGTTATTATAATAGTTTATTTGATCTGTTTGATAAGATGATTGAAGAGAAATTTATGAGAAACGAACATCGTGCAATGTGGTCATGTGTTGATAACCCATGCAATATTGTAGAAGCAATAAAGCTTGCTCCTCAATGGAATGACTCAGCAATAAAAATAGCAGCAGTATAGATATTATTTTAATATAAGTTTAGTACTACTTCCCACAGATAATTGCAGTTTGATGGGCTTATTTATCTTAGGAGCATTAACTCCTGATCCAAAGAATTTATCTCCGTCAAAAATTCTAGCTTCGTCCCATAGATTTTTCTCAATAAAAGAATTTAAAACCTTTTCTCCTCCTTCAATAATTATCGAAAGTATGTTTCGTTTGATCAGAATGTTAAATAATTGCAGATGAAAATCATCTTTGTAGTCAATAAATTCAATTTCGATATTGTTTGAATAGTTTGTTGCTTTATTCTTTTGAGAAATATCACCAATAATAATTGTTGGAGCTTGAGTATCGAAAATATTTAGATTTTTACTTAAGGAAAGCTCTCTGTTCAGTACAATACGTAAAGGATTTTTCCCATCCCAGTTACGAGTAGTAAGACTTGGGTTATCTTGTTTTGCTGTATTACTACCAATTAAAATTGCCTGTTCTTCTGATCTCCACTTGTGAACAATAGTTTTTGAATACTCATTAGTAATCCAGGTAGGTTGTTTTGGGGCATTACTCTTTCTTATAATATCGATAAACTGATCTTTAGTTTGAGCCCATTTTAAAATAATATAAGGTCGCTTTTTTTCATGAAATGTAAAAAAACGTTTGTTGAGTTCGCGACATTCTTTTTCCAAGACTCCCGTAATTACATTTATTCCTGCTTTTTGTAAAATATCAATTCCTTTCCCTGAGACATGAGCTGCTGTGTCGATTGCACCAATTACAACGTTCGGAATTTTCATTTTCGTAATAAGATTAGCGCAAGGAGGTGTTTTCCCAAAATGCGAACAAGGTTCTAGGCTAACATATATAGTCGATTCCTTGAGTAATTCTTTATCACAAACCGAGTTAATAGCATTAACCTCTGCGTGGGATTCTCCATATTTCCTATGAAATCCTTCTCCAATTATTTGATTGTTATAAACAATAACAGAACCAACCATAGGATTTGGAGAGGTGTTTCCTGCACCCATTAGAGCTAGTTCTATACAGCGTTGCATATATTTCTCGTGTAATGACTGATTGATCATACAAATTTTATAATTTTGAGCTATGAGTTCAAAGCTACTTATAAAAAAAGTAATATCAATAATAAAAGCAGAATTAAAAAACGATTATCCAACATACGAAATTGATGGATTTATCCGGATAATTTTTGACTTTTACTTAAACTATTCGTTAATTCTACTGCATTTAAATATGAATAAAGAAATTTCTAGAGAACTTTTTCTGGAAATAGAAAATGTAGTTAAGCAATTAAAACAAAAAACACCTATACAGTATATACTTGGGCAGACTGAATTTTATGGATTAAAGTTCAAGCTATCTTCAAATGTATTAATCCCGCGAGTAGAAACAGAAGAACTTGTTGATTGGATTGTAAGTGAAGAAACTAAAGGTGTTGATATTTTAGATATTGGATCGGGAAGCGGATGTATTGCTATAACCTTAGCAAAAAACATTGATGATGCAAAAGTTACAGCTATTGATATTTCATCAGAAGCCTTAAGTGTTGTTAAAGAAAATGCGGAGTTAAATAAGGTAAAACTCAATAGATGGGAATGTGATATATTGAAGATGAGCAATGGTTTTTATCATAAATATGATGTAGTTGTAAGTAATCCGCCTTATGTTACAAATGCTGAAAAAAGCGAAATGAAGAAGAATGTTTTGGATTATGAACCACATCTTGCTCTTTTCGTTTCGGACGATGATCCATTAATTTTTTATAGAAATATAATTCTATTTGCTCAAAAAAATCTGAATAAAGGAGGTCGATTATATTTTGAAATTAATGAGAACTTTGGGGAAGAGATGATTGATCTTTTTCTAGAATACGGATTTGTTAATATAGAACTACGAAAAGATATTAATGGAAAAGACCGAATGATTAGAGGAATTTTAAAATAAAATTTACAACAAATGACAAAAGAAGAAGCTTTGTTAAAAGCTCAGAATATTTGTGCACAGCAAGAAAAATGCGAATCGGATATTCGCAAAAAATTACTTGATTGGAAAATTGATCCTCTGCATGTTGATGAGGTTATTGAAAATTTGAAAGAGACTTCATTTATAAGCGATGAAAGATATGCTTTGTTTTTTGCTAAAGAAAAATTTAATTTTAACAAATGGGGGAAAATAAAAATAGAGTATTCATTAAAGAACAAACAAATAAATTCAGCCTTAATACAAAAAGCTCTTGAAAAAATTCCTGAAGAAGATTACGAATTAACCTTGCAAAATCAATTACAAAAAAAATTGAAAGGAATTAAAGATACTGATGTTTATGTAATAAAATCAAAACTTGCACGATATGCATTATCTAAAGGATTCGAAAGTGGCAAGGTATTTGATATGATATCAGAGATTTTAGAAAAATAAGAATTCAAAATAACTCTAATGAAAAAATAAATATTTATAAAATGATAAAACAAGGTAAAATATTATTGCTTTTGCTTTTATTCATAACGGCAAGTTTAAATGCGCAGAGTAAACGAAAACCTCGATGGATTAACAAACGACCAGTTCATAATAATTATTATATAGGTATTGGTAAAGCAAATAAATCTCAGACTGATTATATGCAAGTTGCTAAAAATAATGCATTGTCTGATATGATATCTGAGATATCGGTAAATATATCTTCGAATTCGATACTTCATCAAGTTGAAGAGAATTATGAGTATAAAGAAAAATATGAAGCTTATATTCAATTATCGACTAAAGAAAATATAGAAAAATATGAAATAGTAGATTCGTGGAGCAATAAGAAGGAGTACTGGATATATTACAGATTATCGAAAAAAGAATATCTTAGATTAAAACGAGAAAGGCTTAATAAAGCAAAAGACATTTCAAAAGATTTCTTTGAAAAAGCACGATCTTATGAAAAAGAATTTGATATTAATAATGCTCTTATTTTTTATATAAAAGCCTTTGATGCAATAGATAAACATCTAGGTGAAGACTTATCTGTTTTTACTTTTGATGGTCGTGTATTTTTAGATAATGCAATTTTTCAATCTATACAAGATATATTTAGCCGAATACAGATAATTCCTGCAGAAGAAACTTTTAAAATCTTTGCTTTAAAGAAAGAGAATGACCCTGTTGTTGTAAAAGTAAAACTGAAAACAAAATTAGAAACTCAGAATATTACCAATATCCCAGTTTTATTTTCATTTCAAAATTCAGATATAAAGAAGAAGGAGAAAGTTATTTCGTCGAACAATGGGGAAGTTTTGTGTGGTATTGCTAATATGGCATGCAAAGGAAGAACGCAAACCATAAGAGCCGAGTTAGATATTGAAAATTATTTTGGAGAAGATTCTGATGAGAATATACTGAAAAGTATAATCGCTTCTAGAGGAACTAGACCTTATGGAAATATAAATGTTGAGGTTAAAGGCTTATCAGCTTATATTAAATCTAATGAGATTGTTCTAGGAAAAAAAGCAGAAAGAAATTCGGTGTCGGATATTTTTAAAGAAGAACTTTCGAATAACTTTTTCTCTTTTACAGATGACATTGAGAATGCAGATATATTAATTGAAATTAATACAGAAATAAAAGAAGGGGGGAAATTTAAAAAACATAATTTGTATACAGTATTCTTAAATACTTCGATCTCTATAAAAAATCTTGAAAAAGATATAGTCATACTTACAAATGAGATTCAAAATATGAAAGGCATGAGAGTTGGGAGTTTTGAACAGGCTATTCAGGATGTTCTTGTAAAAGTACAAACGAAGATTGAAAAAACGATTATACCAAAGGTCCGAGAAATAAATTTATAAAAATATTAATATTTAAAACTGAAAATTATGAAAACTAAAAATTACAAATCAATAGGTTTATTAATGGTTGGAGCCATTATTTTTGGAAGCACTTTTACTGGTTGTGAATCATCAAAACAGGTTTCGAATGTAAGAAATGAAAAACTAATTGAGGTTTATTGTTCTGGTTCAGATTATATGAGCGATAAGAAGAATTTTAGAGCAAACTCTATAGGCGAGAGCTCAGATCAGGTTGTAGCTCGTAAAAAAGCTATAAGCAATGCAAAAGCAAATTTAGCAGGTTTGATTGAGACTGTAATAAAAGGAACTACAGATAACTATACAAACTCAAGAGAATTTAATAATGTTGAAGAAATTGAAGAAAGGTTTGAAGTTTTAACTCGCGAAGTAGTAAAACAACAATTAAATAACATAAAAGTAATTTGCGAAAAGCAGACTGTAACAAATCAGGGTCGATACAAAACTTATATAGCTATCGAAATGGGTGTTGATGCTTTAGAAAAAGCTTTAAAGAATCGTTTATCTAAAGACCAAAGATTAAAGGTAGATTACGATTACGAAAAATATAAAGAAACTTTCGACAAAGAAATGGAGAAATTAGAAAATGGTGGTTATTAATTAATTTTACTATAACTAAAACAAAATGGGGATGTCAGTTGGCATCCCCATTTTTATTTGTTTTTCTTTTATAGTTATAATCTAAAGAGTTCCTTTATATGTAATAATAAAAGAATATCAAAATGAGTGATAAAAACGTTTCTTTTTGCCTTATCCATTGCCCAAAACTAGGCTATCTTTTGCTTTTTCGTCGCGTTTAAGACAAAAATTATTCATTTTTATAATCCCTCATCTTGAAATTCATTTGGTATAATTTGATTCTTGATATAAGATTAATTAAATCGAATTGTTTTTTCGGGACTTAAGCGTGATATAATATACGATGGGATAATTAACATTAGAATTGTAGCACATAAAGTTCCCAGATTTAATGCAATTACGTGCCATAACTTTAGATTAATAGGAACAGCATTCAGATAATACGATGATGGATCGAGCTTTATTATTCCGAAATGCATTTGAATAAGACAGATTACTAATCCTATAATATTTCCCCAAAGTAAACCTTTAGATATTATAAATCCCGATTGATATAAAAATATTCGACGGATTGACCAATTTTTGGTTCCGATGGCTTTTAATATTCCAATCATATTGGTACGTTCAAGTATTATTATTAATAACCCAGAGATCATATTAAAGCCTGCAACCAAAGTCATCAATGTTAGTATTATCCAAACATTTAAATTTGTCAGTTCAAGCCAATTGAATATCTGAGAATACTTTTCTTTAATACCAATTACTTTAAATTTCGATCCATCTGGATTAAAAGTAAATCCAACAATATCGTTTACATCTTTTGTTGCTTTATCAACTTTTGTAAAATCATTTATTAAAACCTCAAATCCACTAATTTGGTTTTTATCCCAATTATTTAATTTCTGAATATGTTTAATGTCTACAAAAACAAATTTTTCGTCGAATTGAGAAAGGCTGGTTCTGTAAATTCCTTCAATTATGAAAGTTCGCATACGAGGAGGAGTTTGTATAAAGTATGCTATAATTTTATCTCCAACGGTTAAGTTTAATCGTTTAGCAATGTAGTCTGAGATTAAAATTTTATTTGTTTTTGTTGAATCAGAGATACGAAACGAATTGCCTTCGATTATATTTTGATCAAAAAAAGACCAGTTGAAATCAGAATCGACACCTTTTAATACAACACCCTGAATTTCATTTTTTGTTTTAATTATGCCGGCTTTAATAGCAAAAGCTTGTATGTTGTTAATTTCTTTAAGATTTTTAATATCATCGTAAAATACTTGTTGTCTATTTATTGGAGCTGTTTCAAACGAAATATTGGTATCGTAATTTAATATCTGGATGTGCGATCCAAAACCAATAACTTTATTGCTTATTTCTGATTTAAACCCGGTGACAATGGCTACAGATAAAATCATAACCGCAAGACCTAAAGCAATTCCAATAATAGCAATTTTCATAATAGGTTGTGAGATACTTTTCTTTACACTTTTATCAGAAAAAATACGTCTTGCAATAAAAAGTTCAGTATTCAAAATTCGTTAATTTAATTATCGTTACAGTTGTTTAAAACAAAGGCTAAAATACTGTTTAAGTAAATTGTTTTGTTTTTCACAAATGTAGTAAATTTTAATAATCCGGTTTTTGTATTCGCAAATTTTAAGTCTCTAAAACAAAGATTTTATGTAGTTCCAACAGATTGTTTCTTATTAATAGAAAATTATTAATTTAGACATTTTTAAAATCCGAAGTTTATGATTTATTATAAAGCATTATTTGTATTAAGTATTTTTATTTTGTTAAACCTTTCGAGTTGTTCTATGCCTCCTCAAGATATGTCTATAATTACAGGAGCAGAACAAACCGAATTGTATTTATCAAAATTAGAAAATAAACGAGTAGCTATTGTAGCAAATCATACAACACTTATAAAGGGGAAACATTTAGTTGATTTATTATTAAGTTTAGATGTTGATATAAAAAAAATATTTAGTCCAGAGCATGGTTTTAGAGGAAAAGCTGATGCAGGAGAGCATGTAACAAACTATATTGATAAAAAAACAGGATTGCCAGTAATTTCATTATATGGTAGCAATAAAAAACCTAAACTCTCGGATTTAAACAATATTGATGTATTAATATTTGACCTTCAGGATGTAGGTGTACGTTATTATACTTACATATCAACAATGCATTATGTAATGGAGGCTTGTGCTCAAGCAGGTGTTGATATTATTATTTTAGACCGACCCAATCCTAATGGATTTTATGTAGATGGACCTGTTTTAAATCTCAAATTTAAGTCGTTTGTCGGAATGCATCCAGTACCCATTGTTCATGGAATGACAATTGGAGAGTATGCTCAGATGATAAATGGAGAAAAGTGGTTGACTAATAAAATAACTTGCAAATTAGATATAATTCCGTGTAAAAACTATACTCATAAATCGAGATATACACTTCCGGTAAATCCTTCGCCTAACTTGCAGAATATGCGATCTATTTATTTGTATCCTTCGTTAGGGTTTTTCGAAGGTACAAGCTTGAGTGTTGGAAGAGGAACCATGTTTCCTTTTCAGGTTTTTGGAGCCCCCAACTTTAATCAAGGTGAATTTGTGTTTATGCCTAAAAGTATTGAAGGAGCTAGTAAATATCCAAAGCATCAAAACAAACAATGTTTTGGTGTTGATTTAAGAAAGATAGATGTAGATGATTTAAAAAATACAACACAGATTCAATTAAAGTGGATTCTTTTAGGATACCAGCAGTCAGGAGATAAGAATCAATTTTTCAAGAAGTTTTTTTATAATATTTCAGGAGTTGAAGACCTAAAAAAACAAATCATTAATAATAAATCTGAAAAGGAGATTCGCGAAACATGGCAGACAGAGCTTAATGCTTTTAAAAAAATAAGAAAAAAGTATTTATTGTATAGCGATTTTGAATAGAAAAGCCCCCTGTGTGAATTTTGAGGTGTAGATAGTCATTATTCTTTTGTCGCGACAGATTGAGCTGGCAAAATACATAAGAACTATTGTCTAAGATGTTTTAAGAGAATCTATATTTAATCGTTTAATCGTTTTTTCGTCAGGTTTTAAATCTCCAATTTCAATTAATTTTACGATTCGTTCTATTAAATAATCATTGCCCAAAGGGTCGTATTTTGATTTAAGGTTCGACCCAAAAAGTCGAGCTATTGCTTGCCAAAATACAGCAGAAATCCCACCTCTTAATTCTTTAAGTAGTTCATACGATGTGTCTCCTGTTTCTCTATCAATTAGTTTTAATAAAATACGACCTTGGCTTATTGTTAGCTTTCTTAATTCAGTTCCGAATTCGCCCATCAATTCTTTTTCTATAACTTTTACATATCTTTTTCTCTTTTTCTCACTCTGAAGTTTTTTGAATTCAGCTTCCATTTCATCTAGTTTTATTTTTGCATATTTAGCATAAGGATAAGCCTTTTTAATATCACGAACCAGTTTTCTGTAGCGTCGCGATTGACGTCGGCTTTTAAATACTAGCCGGGGAAATATAACTACTTCGTCGATTAATACATTCGGAATTGTATCTCCATCAATTATCACTGTTTTTAAAACATGAATAGAGTCGATATTCTTTTTTTGCTGACCCTGTACTGATGAATATAAAATGATGATAAGAAATAATATACATAAATGAAATTTCATATGTTTATGTCTTTCTTTGATTGTTGTTAATACTTGTTTTTTGTAAGTTTTTGAACAAATATCTCAAGAGTTTTAGATTATCCAATAATAATACGAATCAAAATTAAGGTTTGTTCATTAGATTTAGTAATGTTTCGATTATTAAATCCTAAAAATCCCTTTAAATAATAAGGGTTTTAAGATGTATGTGTATGTTGAAAATAAAATAATTGAGAGCGTAAAAATGTAATTGGCAAATACATGAAATCAGAATAAATTTATTAAATTGTTTGCATGAAAAAACTTCATGCTCTTGTTTTATCAGAACAAATTATCAATGATGATGTAGAACTTATATACAGAGCTGTTGATAAAAAAAATAATTCGAAATTTATAGTCAAAAAATTAAAATCGAACTATAGAACAATTCTTTATACAGAACGGTTCGAGAAGGAATTGTCTATTGGGAAAAAGATCGATAATAAGTATTTTTTTAAACCTAAAGAAATTGTTAATCAAGATTCAACAATATATCTAATTGCCGAAAATGTCGAGGGTGTTATTTTATCTGAGTTAATAGCAAAAAGGATGATAAATCTTGAAACTGCCCTCGAAATAGTGATTGATTTATGCAAAGCACTTTCGGGCTTGCACAAAAGAAGGATAATTCATAAAAACATACATCCAGAAAGAATTGTTTTTGATTTGCAGACCAAAGATTTGAAAATAATAAATCTTAGAGTAGCTTCTTTGCAAGAAGAAACAGATTATATAAAATCAGACTACAATTTAGTAGGTATTGATCTAAGATATATATCTCCAGAACAAACCGGGCGAATGAATCATAATGTTGATCACCGAACCGATTTATATACCATTGGAGTTGTATTGTATGAGTTGTTAACAGGAGAAATCCCTTTTAAATCAGAAGAAGCTAGCGATATAATTTATAAGCATATTGCTAAGAAACCGCGAAATCCTAAAGATATAAACCCTGATATTCCTGATGTTTTATCTGATATAGTATTAAAACTTTTAACTAAAAATCCAGATAAGAGATATCAAAGTGCAATAAATTTAAGAGTAGATATTGAAAAGTGCTTAAAAGAATATAAACAACACAAAGCAATCTCGTATTTTAAAATAGCTCAAAATGATGTGTCTCCCAGGTTTTCAATATCAGAAAAATTATACGGACGACAATCAGAAAAATTTAAACTATTGAAAGCTTTTAAGTTTGCTTGTAGCGGAGCAAAACAATTAGCCGTTTTATCGGGAGTAGCAGGAGTAGGTAAAACTTTTTTAGTTGGAGCTATTCATCAACAAATAATACATCGCGAAGGCTATTATATCGAAAGTAGATTTAATAAGGTAGAAAAAGAAAAATCATTTAACACTATAATAAAAGCATTAAGGAATTTAATACAATATTTACTTACCGAGAATAAAACCGAGTTAGATAAGTTAAAAACAGAGCTAAAAGATAGCTTATCAGTTAATCAATGGATACTAACAGAGTATATTCCCGAACTGGAACATATTATAGGGACACAAGTTGCTTGTAATAATTTAAGCGATTCGGAAAAATTGAGTTGTTTAAGCAAGGCTTTTATTAACATAATACAGACAGTTAATACAAGAGAACATCCACTAGTTATTTTCTTAGATGATATTCAGTGGGCTGACGAATTATCCATAAGTTTTTTAGAAGAGCTTTTGGTTAATAATCAGTCTAAATATTTGTTTGTTATTTTAGCTTATAGAAGTAATGAAATAGATGAAGATGGTCCTATATTCGGACTGATTGAGAAATTACAAAAGAATAAGGATGCTGATTGTAAAATAAATAATCTCGAAATTGAACCTATTGCTTTAAAAGATACAATTCAGTTAATAAAAGAGATCTTTAATCAAGACGAAAAGAATATTTATGATTTATCGAAAGTAGTTCATTTAAAAACGAAAGGAAATCCTTTTTTTATAAATCAGTTTTTAAAAGAAATGCATAAGCAAGAGATTATAAGTTTTGATTTCGACAAGAATCAATGGGTTTGGGATATAAAAGAGATAAAGAAAACAAATTATACCGACAATACAGTACATTACATTGTTGATGTAATACAGAAACTACCTCTCGAAATACTGAATGTATTAAAAAGAGCTGCATGTATAGGATTGAAATTTGATTTAAAAACTCTGGCTTTAATCAGTAATGTAAAGTTACGTTCGGTGGCATTTCATTTAAATTTTGCTATTCGTGAGGGGTTAATTATGCCAATTAATGAGTCGGTAGGATTTAATAACAAAAACTCTGATGATTTAAATTTTACTTATAAGTTTTTGCACGAAGATATTCATTTGTCTGTTTACTCTCTATTATCCGAATCAGAAAAAAGAGAGTGGCATTTGAATATAGGACAAGTAATTGAAGATAACTGTGAGAACGAAAATGTTTTAGATAGCCAGATATTTAGTATTGTAGATCATAAAAATATTGGTGTTGCAATTTTAAATGAAAGCAATGAGTTGAGACGATTAGCTACTCAAAATTTGCAAGCAGGAATAAAAGCAAAAGAAAATAATACTTACGACATAGCTCTAAATTATTTATTGTTTGCGATTAATCTATTACAAGATTTTTCGTGGGATGAAGCGAATGATTTAAAATTTGATGTTTGGATAGAAACTGCTGAAATCTCGTATTTAACAGGGAATTTAGAGAAAACAAATATTCTGATAAATGAAATTATATTAAACGTAGATAGTTTAATAAAAAGAACAAAAGCTTATATTATACGAATTCAGGCTTATAAGGCAATGAATAATATGAAAAAAGCTGTTGAAATTGGATTAGATACCTTGAAAGAATATGGAGTTAGTATACCAATAGGATATAGTCCAATAAAATCATTTATAAATAAAATTGCTCTTATAAAATTAAAGCCAAATAAAAGCTTGATTCATAAAAAGCAAATGACGAATGAAAAAGTTTTGGCTGTAATGGAAATTATTGCAGGTATTATACCTGCAGCTTATTTATGTTCGTCTGGAATATTTGCCCATTTAGTTATAAAAAAAATTAAGCTTTCGTTGAAATATGGTAATGCTCCTTCGTCGGCTTATGCTTATGTAGCTTATGGCTTTCTATTAGCACATAAATATGGAAAAATTAATCAAGGCTATGATTATGGAAATGTAGCACTAAAATTATTGTTAAAGTTTAACGATCAATCTCAAAAATCGCGAGTATACTTTGTTTATAATTTAACCATTCTCCATTTAAAAAATCATATTTCACAAGCAATAAATCCATTTTATAAAGCTTATCTAAATGGACAGGAGTATAGAAATTTAGAATATACCGGAAATATAATTGTAGCATATCTTACTCACTTATTTTTTTCAGGAAAGAAACTAAAAGATTTAATACATGAGTTTAATTATTATTATGATGGATTATTGGAGATAAAGCAGAATAGAAGTCTGTATTATCTTAAAACATATCAAAATACACTTCATTTTTTAACTAAACTAAAAGATCAATTCCCAAATAACGATAATGAAATTTTAAAATTTCATCGCGAAGACTCAGATATGCTTGGTTTGTTTTTGTTTTATTTTAATAAAGCAGCTTGTTATTATTTATTGGGCAAGTACGAACAAGCTTATGATAATTCGGAAAAACTACAGAAATATATATTAGGAGCTCAAGGTATAATATATCTGCCAATTTTTTACACGTTTGATTCATTAATAAAACTAAGCCTAATAAAGAATAATTCGTCGGTAGTAAAGACTCGTCGGTTTAAGAAAAGTATATGCCGCAATCAAAAAGAATTAAAACGCTTATCGAAAAGTTGTCCGGCTAATTATTTAAATAAATATTTATTGGTAGAGGCTGTTCGAAATATAATAAGCGGAAAGAAAGAAAAAAGTATCAAGCTATTTAAAGAGTCGATTTTATATGCGCGCGAAAATAGTTTTACAAACGAAGAAGGGATAGCAAGCCTGCTGTTAGGCGAATATTTGTTAAAACATAAATCGGTCGAAGCACCTGTACATATTCTAAATGCTTACAATAGTTATATAAAATGGGGAGCACAAGCACTGGCCGATGCTATTGAGAAAAAATATAAGGGAATATTAATTAATATAAGTAGTAAAAAATCGACTCAAACAAAACCTACATCAACACTGCTGAAACCTCTATCTTCGGAAAGCATAGATCTGAAAACAATAATCAAAGCATCACAGGCAATTACCGAAGAGATAAATTTAGACAACTTACTTAAAAAACTTTTGTCGATAACGATAAAAAATCTTGGAGCAACAAAGGGAATAATCTTGCTTTCGGAGTTTGAAGAAATAAATATAAAAGCAATTCAGACAGAAATACTAGATACTCCGACTGTTGTTAATTCAAAGCTTTATTCTAGCTCAAAGGAACTGTGTCCCGAGATAATAAATTATGTATTACGCACTCAAAAACCTATTGTTTTGGGTGATGCTTTAAACGAGAATGAGTTTTCTAATTCGGCATACATTATAGCCAATAAACCTAAATCGGTTTTATGTTATCCGATTATTTACAGAAAAGAATTTAGAGGGATTTTTTATTTCGAGAATAACTTATTGATAAATGCATTTACATCGTCGAAGTTAGAGATTCTAAGTTTGTTGAATGGGTATATTTCCATATCGCTCGAAAATGCTGTTTTTTATACAAATATGGAGCAAAAAGTGAGCGAGCGAACCTCAGAAATAGAACATCAAAACGAAGAAATATTAGTTCAGACCGAGCATTTAAAATTGATTAATAAAGATCTGGAAGAAAAGAACAGTCAGATAAACAAACAGAAACAAGAAATATTAGAACAAGCTATTATGCTTGAGCAAAAAAATCAGGAGCTAAAGAAATTGTCGGTTACTGCACAAAAAACCGATAACTCGATTGTTATTTCTGATATAAATGGCGAAATAGAATGGGTTAACGAAGGTTTTATTCGAAAATATGGATATACTCTCGAAGAATTTAAGACTCAAATTAGTACAAATTTAATTACTGCAAGTACATATCCCGAAATTAAAGAGACTTTAGCAACGATTATTGAAACAAAGCAATCGGTAAGTTATAATTCGAGAGGGATTACTAAGGTAAACGAAACCCTTTGGATGAGAACTACTATAACTCCTATTTTAGATGAGGAGGGTAATATATCAAAGTTGGTTGCTATTGATTCTGACATTACAAAACTGATCGAAGCCGAAAATGAAATCTTAAAACAAAAAGAAGAAATAGAAGCTCAGCGCGATTTAGCTAACGAACAAAAAAAACAAATACAACAGCAAAATATCGAGCTCGAAACTCACCGAAATCAACTAGAGAATTTGGTCGAAAAAAGAACTGTTGAATTAAAAGCAGCAAAAGAAAAAGCCGAAGAATCCGATCGATTGAAATCTTCTTTCTTGGCAAACATGTCTCACGAAATAAGAACTCCAATGAATGCTATAATTGGATTTTCAGAGCTAATATCGGATATGAGTTTACCTAACTCGCAACGACAAGAGTTAAGCAAATATTTAACCAATAATTGTAATGTATTATTACATCTGATTGATGATATCTTGGATATTGCCAGAATCGAAGCCGGAGAAATCCGAATTGTTAAAAAGAATTGTTTTATAAACCAAACTATTATAGAGCTGTATGAGTCGTTTAACGAAACAGAGCTAAAGAACAATCAGGATGTCGAATTTTTGCTTAGTATAGAAAATACGGATGAGAATTTATCGATTGTAAGCGATCCTCTTAGGTTTCGTCAGGTATTAGTAAACTTGTTGTCGAATGCAATTAAGTTTACCGAAAAAGGGTTTATAAAATGCGGATATGATATCGAGCCTATAAATAATAAGGGATATATACGTTTCTTTGTCGAAGATACCGGAATAGGATTAACGGGCGAAGACCAAGTGAATATATTTAAACCTTTTAGAAAAGGAGAATCGCAGGGCAAAGAAAAACTTTATCGAGGAGCCGGGTTGGGGTTGGCTATTTCAAAAACATTAATTAATGAGTTGGGAGGTAATATCTGGGTCGAATCGGAAAGAGATGTTGGATCGACATTTTATTTTACATTGCCATACATTAAATCAGAAAAAGAAGATAAAATCAACACAACACAAGAACAACACTACAATTGGGAAGGCAAAAATATTCTTATTGCCGAAGATGAAGATCATAATGTGAAGATTATAAATTTGATTTTAGAAAGAACAAAAGCAAATATTATACAGGTTGTTGATGGACATCAGGCTGTAGAACAATGCCGAGATCAAAATATCGACTTGGTATTGATGGATGTGAAAATGCCTATTAAGACGGGGTTAGATGCAGCCCGAAAAATAAAAGAGATAAATAAGGATATTCTGATTATTGTATTTAGTGCTTATGCTATGCCTCCCGATCAGCAAAGGGCTAAAGATGCCGGATGTGATGGTTTTATTGCAAAACCAGTAAAAAAACAACAGTTACTACAAACAATAAACGATTTCTTACAAAAGAAATACGAGAATGTTCAAATGTTATAAACATAAAAGATTACTGAAATGGATAAGGACGATAGAGATTATACAAACGAGAAAATAACTGTACATTGGCGACCTGCATTATGTGTTCATTCTACAATTTGTTATACAAAGCTACGCTCGGTATTCGATCCAATAAAGCGACCATGGATTAATATGCAGGGAGCCGAAACCGACCAAATAATCGACATTGTAAACCAATGTCCCACCAAAGCTCTTACGTTTAGTTATAACGATAAATCTATTGATGCCGAAAAACAAAGCTCGAAAACACAAGCTCAAGATAACTCACAAGAAACTTCTATTTTAATTATTGAAAATGGACCTGCTGTAGTAACAGGCAATTTTTCGCTTATTGATATTAATAATAATAAATTAACTAAATCAGAAACATTAACTTTGTGCCGATGTGGAAATTCATCCAATATGCCTTTTTGTGATGGAACCCACGAAAAAGAAGGTTTTAAAGAAAAAAGAAATACGTGAATAAGGAATCGGATCGGAAGTTAATTAAATATTTACTTACATTTTTAGGTTTAGTATCGTTAGGTTTGGCAGTTATCGGAATTTTTGTACCACTATTGCCAACAACCCCTTTTTTATTATTGTCGGCAACATTATTCTTAAAAAGTTCGCCCAGATTATATAAGTGGTTGTTAAATCATAAATATTTAGGAACATATATTAGCAATTATTTAAACTATAAAGTAATATCGCTACAAACAAAAATAGCATCACTAAGTTTATTGTGGATTGTAATATTGGGGTCGGTAATTTTTTACACTCAAAATATTTTTGTTAAAATACTCCTTTTAGTAATTGCTGTAGGTGTTAGTATTCATATATTATCATTTAAATCAAAAAAAGAAAAATGACAATTGTTTTATTGTTGATGATACTTGGTGGATTGGTAGGTTGGCTTATTCGTGATAAAAAGAAATTACTTAAAATCAACTCGCGTTTAACCACATGGTCTATCTATACTTTGCTTTTTTTACTGGGAATATCAGTAGGAACCAACGACAAGATTATTGATAATTTCGGACAAATAGGTTTTTTGTCGGTGTTGATAACTTTGTTTGCGGTAGTGGGGAGTGCTTTTGTTGCTTGGTTGTGCTATATTATTTTCTTTAAAAAACAAAATCCTTAATTTATTTGTGATATGCGAGGAAGTATAATCATTTTATTTTGTTTTACTATAGGTGTATTGTTAGGGTTGTATAATCTGGTGCCAGATATGCTTATCGAAACAGATTATAGTATGTATGCCCTTTATGTTTTGATGTTTGTGGTTGGGGTAGGAGTTGGGAGCGATAAAGACTCGTTTAAAGTAATAAAAACAATGAACTTTAAGATTGTTTTGGTTCCGATTTCTACAATAATAGGTACTTATTTAGGGATAGGGGTGTTTTCATTTTTACAAAACAAATTAAATTTAATCGATTGTTTAGCCGTAGGGTCAGGCTTTGGTTACTATAGTCTTTCGAGTGTTTTAATATCCGAATTATCGGGCGAAACTTTAGGAGTAATTGCTTTGTTGTCGAATATTTCGCGCGAGATAATAACACTTTTGTTTACACCAGTGTTTTTAAAACTATTTGGCAAATTAGCTCCGGTTTCGTTAGGTGGTGCTACATCAATGGATACTACATTGCCTATTATTACAAAATATTCGGGAGCCGATTACGCTATAATATCAGTATTTCATGGTGTTGTTTTAACTATTATTATTCCTTTTCTGATAACAATTATTCTTTAACAGAATCAGTTGCAAAATCCAATAAAATCCTCTGTCTTTGCTTTATATTCGGTCGTTGTAATTAATTTAAAATAGAATTTAAGAACTCTTGTTTGATGAATAAACTTCGCTTAGCGGGGTTGTTTTGGTATAGCCGCAAGTCACAGACTTGCGGCATTAGGGGAATGGTAACATTAAAAACTTAACTCGTTACGGAGCTACAGGTATTATCGATAATTTAACATACAATTACACTACGAGTAGTGGATATGGCAATCAATTACAAAAAGTTGATGATGCAGCAACTACTGCTGGCTTTACCGATGTTACCGGACAAGATTATTCGTATGATTATAATGGTAATTTAACCCGCGACAACAACAAAGGGATACAAGAAATACATTACAATTATTTAAACTTACCTTCCGAAATAGATTTTGGTAGTGGTAATAAAATACGATATATTTACGATGCAGCAGGAGTAAAACATGCCAAAATGGTTGAAGGGAATACCCCAAATAACCAGTATTATATAGGAAATATGGAGTACGACAACAATAAAGAGCTAAAATACATACACACCAGCGAAGGGCGAGTGCGTTTTTCGGGCTCCGACATTGTTTACGACTATTATCTAAAAGACCACTTAGGAAATACCCGAGTTGTGTTTAGTGCCAACAATACAAATGGGGTAGACATTGAGTAAGTCGATAACTATTATCCATTTGGAATGCGATTTAATCAAGCCAATTTGTTAAACAACCAAACCACCAATTATTTGTACAACGGCAAAGAACTACAACAAGACTATAACTTGAATTGGTATGATTATGGCGCCAGATTCTATGACCCGGCAATAGGTAGGTTTCATACTTTAGATAATCTTTCTGAATGGTTTTTAGATTTAACTCCTTATAATTATTTAGGAAATAACCCTATAACTTATGTAGATCCTGATGGAAACTTTAGAACGAAGTTTGGCGCTTGGTTCTGGAGTAAGTTTAACGGCGGTGGAGATATTTTGAAAGATAGTGGTGGAGAATATTTTGTAAGTCAGCATGCAGAAAATGAAGGAGATGCGGATATTACATATAAAAGAACTTTTGATAGAAATGGGAGAAGTCAAGGAAAAGATTTGAAGCTAGAAAAAGCTCTTGAGTTGTATAAAGCTAACCTTGAATTTTCGAGAACATTAGATCAATGTGGAATTCAATATACTTACACAAATGATATTAACGAGGCTAGAATGGGAATGCTCAAACTTTCTACTAGCGTAATCTTACCAAATACAATTAAAGCTACTACATCGATTGTAAACTCGACTAAGAATGCAGGTAGCAGTGTTGATGAATTAATACAAGTAGCCAATCAAGCAGATAAAGGAGGCTTGACAAGAGTAGGAGGAGCATTGCAGAAACATGGTAGTCGAGCAGGTAGTTCTTTTACGAAAGTAACTGGTAATCCTGCAAATATGAATACTCAAGGTCAGAAAGTATTAGAGAAAATATTAACAAATCCAGGAGCAACTAGAACCACCCGATATCATGCTAGATTTGGCAATGTAATGGAGGTGAAAAATCCCGGAGGACAAGGGGCTAGATTTAGTGCTGATGGAAAGAAATTTATTGGATTTTTAGAATGAAAGAATATTTAGTAGAAATTGCAAGCGTTCCAGATAGAGATTTTCTGGTTGCGGAGATATGGTATGGAGAAGTGCTAGTAGCTGAAATAAATCAAGAGAAAGAGGATTTAGAAATTGAATTTTACCTCAAAGATTCGTTGAAGTTCAATTATAAGGCATTCTGTAATGTATTGCTTGAAGCAGAAAGAAAGCTAAGATCTTCTAGCTAACCACCAACTCCCCACTCAGTGAAGTCTTCGACTTCGCTGTAGATAAAAAGTAGTTTATAAACTACAACAAAAGAGGTATAACAAACCAAAAATCCCGACAAATGCCGGGATTTTTGGTGATTTTAATATAATTACGTTACAAAGTTGTTTTTAAAATAATAAAAATTGTTTTGAGTTCCGATTATTTGGTTGCATTTTCGGGCTCTGGTTTTTTATTTCGTTGTTTTATATCAGAGTTCATGTCGATAATAACCTGATTTATTGTTTGTGCCAGTTTACCGTAAACAGTAGGGTTTACTTGTTGCATAGCACTTAAATATGGTATTACTTTTTTATTTATTATCGAATGTACTGTTCGTTTTATTTCGGTTGCCGATTGTAAGTTCTTTTTTTGAGCTTTTTCTTCTTTCCAATCGACAAGTGCATTTTCGAAATTTATTTGAGCCTGTTTTAGCTTTACAATAATTTCAGAACAACCCGAAATGGCAGTAATATAATCTTTCAATTCGGGCTTAGCTAAATCTTCGAGCAACGAAATTATTAGTGCATTTTCAACAGCATAACTTTCTTGAATCATTTCGAGACCGTATTTGTCAAAGACTTCGTATAACTTTGTTCCTGCAACTTTAACAGTATTGTCAGGATGAAAAGTGGCTCCTTCGACAACATAGTTTAATGCTCGCGAATAGTAATCGCACTCCGAATCTAAATCGGCTAATACCGATTCGGATTTTCCTCTATTAATTGCAATAGTTAGTTCGTCCGATTCGGTTTCGAGCTCGGTAAATATAGTTACTATACTAGGGTCGTTTTCCCATGTTGTTTTTTTGTATGCTACAAGTATGTTTGTAGCTACTGTGCTTATCTCGCTAATGCGAGCTTGTGTCACTAATTTTGTAATCATTTAAGTGAAATTTTGGGTGTTTTTGTTGTACGTAATTATATGTGAATAAATATAGTTAATATTTTTATTAAACAATAATAATTGCTAAAATTATCTAAGTTTTAATTAAATAGCTAAAGCAAATCTTTTTGTTTTTTGGGGTATTGGTTAAATAACTAAAGCAATTTTTTTTATTTTTTTAGGAATTGGTTAAACAGCCAAAGGCATCTTTTTGTTTTTTCGAGTATTGGCTAAATAGCCAAAGTAGATCTTTTTGTTTTTTGGGGTATTGGTTAAATAACTAAAGCAATTTTTTTTATTTTTTTAGGAATTGGTTAAACAGCCAAAGGCATCTTTTTGTTTTTTCGAGTATTGGCTAAATAGCCAAAG
>JAKSCO010000232.1 GCA_022360575.1 Bacteroidales bacterium
ATTATAGGTTATATGACGTATCTATTTCGATAAATAACCCAAACGGATAGGTTACTTAACGTATATTTTTAGGTTCCGAACGTATACAGATAGGTTGTTGGGCGTATAATTATAGGTTATATGACGTATCTATTTCGATAAATAACCCAAACGGATAGGTTACTTAACGTATATTTTTAGGTTCCGAACGTATGCAGATAGGTTGTCTGACGTATATTATAGCTTAGTATACGTATCTGTTTCTATAAATTAATGATCTGTTTCGATAAACAACCCAAACAAATGGGTTAATGAGTGTATATTTTGAAGTAATTTACCTATAAATCCCAATAATTTATGGCTTTTGTTGTTCTTATGTCTGCTTCTTTTATATCAAGAATCAGATTCTTAGATTAAGTTTATGTGTTTCTTTATAAGTAGATATAAGAAAAATCGGGAGGATTGAGATGTTTTTAGCCCGGCGTTGATAAGAATTCTTTTTGAGAGAAATCAAAGACGAAACAATTTTAATTAGACAATTTAAAATTTTGATAGATTGAATAAGTTATTAAGAAATAATGTTATTGCAATAATCGAAGAATTAATATTTTAAAATAAGCTTTATAGAAAAATACTTTTTTTTTGTTGATATAGTTTTTGGCTTTAATTTGTTGTCTTATCTATAGATAAGTATATTTGTTTCAAATATAAATTACGTAAAAAATGAATGTACTTCTTTTAGGCTCGGGTGGCAGAGAACATGCTATAGCATGGAAACTTAATCAAAGTTCGAAACTAACTAAATTATATATAGCTCCGGGAAATGCCGGAACTGCAAGTGTTGGCCAAAATATTAATATAAATATTCGACAATTCGACGAAATAAAAGATTTTGTATTAAGCAATAATGTAAATATGGTTGTTGTTGGTCCAGAACAACCACTAGTTGATGGTATTGTTGATTATTTTTTATCAGATAAGTCTTTGCAAAATATTCCGGTAATAGGACCTGAAAAAGCAGGAGCTATCTTAGAAGGGAGTAAAGATTTTGCAAAGGAATTTATGAGTAAATACAATATCCCTACAGCAAAATACCAAACATTTACAAAATCAACCTTAGAAAAAGGCAAGCTATTTTTAGAATCATTAAAAGCTCCATATGTGTTAAAAGCCGATGGTTTAGCAGCAGGGAAAGGTGTTCTAATATTAAATGATTTAGACGAAGCTAAAAATTCTTTAGCAGGAATGTTAAACGGACAGTTTGGAGATGCGAGCAATAAGGTTGTTATTGAAGAGTTTCTTGACGGAATTGAATTATCTGTGTTTGTTTTAACCGATGGTAGTAACTATAAAATTCTTCCTCATGCAAAAGATTATAAACGAATAGGAGAGGGCGATACAGGTTTAAATACCGGAGGTATGGGAGCTATTTCGCCAGTTCCGTTTGTTGATGACAAATTTCTTAACAAAATAGAAAACAAAATAATTAAACCAACAATAGAAGGCTTGAAACAAGAAGATATTTGTTACAAAGGATTTATCTTTCTAGGTTTAATAAAAGTAAACAATGAGCCTTATGTAATAGAGTATAATGTGCGAATGGGTGATCCTGAAACAGAGGTTGTTATTCCTCGGATAAAATCAGATTTATTAGAGTTGTTTGTACATACAGCAAATGGAACTCTAAATCAGATTACTTTACAAGAAGATGAACGTTTTTGTTCTACTGTGATGTTAGTTGCTCAAGGTTATCCTGAAAGTTATGAAAAAGGCAAAGAGATGAATAACTTGCATCTTATAAAAGATTCGATACTGTTTCATGCCGGGACTAAAAGTTGTGATGACAAAATATTAACTAACGGAGGACGAGTTATAGCAGTATCGTCATATGGAAAAGATATGGTTGATGCGTTAAAATTAAGTTACGATAATGCTGATAAAGTAAGTTTTGAAGGGAAATATTTTAGGAAAGATATAGGTTTTGATCTAAAATAGAAAGTATGTTTTTACGAATGATAAAAAGTAATCAGCCAATAGTTTTATTTCTAATCATCTTATTGGCTATAAGTTTGTGGGGCTTATCTTTTCTGAATCCAATAGCAATGAGTATTCCCTACGACAAAGTGGATATTCCTATTAATTCGATAATAAGTAGACTTGCTCCCATAAATTCAGGTCTTTCTGTTGGTCTTGGTTTTAGCTTTACAATGTTAATCGCTTTTTTGTTAATCCAATTTAATAAGCATTTTATTGTAATTAATCATAGAACCTATTTGCCTGCATTCTTTTATATATTGCTTGTTAGTGCCTTTGTCCCTTTGCAGAGGTTTAATTCTGTATTGTTGGGAATGTTATTTATGTATAGTGCAGTGTCACAAATTTATGGTATGTATCGTAATGATACTCCCGTTGTTTTAAGTAAGATATACTTAGCTGGGTTTTTTATAACGCTGGCTTCTTTTTGTTGGGTTCCTTTTATTGTATATTTTTTATTAGTTCCTATTTCGTTAGTTGTCTTGCGCCCATTTGTTGGTCGCGAATGGTTAGCGGGTTTGTTAGGAGGATTAACACCTTTGCTATTTATTTGGACTTATTATTATGTATTTAACTATGATCAGTTAATTGATATTTTATCAAATGTCTTGACTAGTTTAGAAGTAACAATTTCGTTTAATAAATTACATTTTGTATACTATTTATTTTATGGTTTTGTATTCTTAATAATGGTTATTGCCAGTTTCGTAGAGATTAGTAATTATCAGACAAAAAAAATACGTATTAGAAAGTTTTTTGCAATAAATTGGTGGGTGTTTTTTATTGGAAGTTTGCTTTTTATCTTCTTTAAGAATGTAAAATATGAGATAATTTATGTTTTAGCAATGCCTTTAGCCTTCCTTCTTTCTGATTATTTTTATATGATACGAAAACCTAAATTATTGAATATAATTTTATTTAAATTACTAGTACTAGTAATTTTTATTCAAATAATAGCTCATTATTATTAATGAGCTAAATTCTTATAATTTCCGAACAAATGAGAGTAAAGCAACAGCTAATCCTTGTTTTCCTTCTCTAAACTCAACAAACATATGATATACTCCAGTTGTTGAGCATTTAAAGCTTACTTTAGGATAGTACTTTCCGGTAGCAATAATGTAATTTGTAGTAACTAAACGATTATTATCATATAGTTTAAATATAGCTTCGCCCTGAAAATCTTTTGAATTGCAAATTGTAAATAAATATTCGGTATTCTTACTTAGTAATATCGAATGTCTACTCATTGGAGGTTCTTCTCCTGGTTTGGCTGCATCTAATTTAATCTGAAAGTCTTTAAGGTATGTAACATCTTCTCCTGCAACCATATTACAAATATCAACAAGTTCTTGCCCTGATTGTGCAAAGATATCATTATTATTTCCAACAAGGAATATTGCAAATAATACGAATAATATACTTAGTTTTCTCATATTTACAATTGTATTATTTTATTACGAATCTTGTTTGTTTTATCTATGATGGTTATTAAAGTTTCATCAGAGATATCAATAAATTGTTTGTCATTTTGTTTAAAAACTAACATTCCATTTTCTTCGACAGCCTCAGGTTCGCCTTTCTCGTATGTTATTCTAACTTCTTTGTATATTTCTTGAACTTCGGTTAAATCATTTATTAAGTCCTTAAATTTAGGATCTCGTTCATAGTTTCTTAATAAAAGCATTAAATTACTTAGAATAATTTTTTGCTCTCCAATTTTTTCTGAAAGTGCTGAATTCTTTGATTCTTTTATTGTAGCTCCCAATAAATGCATACTTTCAATCCAAACTCCGGCAACGATTAATGAACTTAGGTTACTTCTGTTGTTTTCGCGTAAATATCGATCCATTTGATTAAAATTCTGGACAGATATTGTCATTAATGAATCTAGATTTTGATTGTTAGAAACAAGTCGTTTTAAAGTACTAAAATCGAAAAATTGTCCAACCCTAATTCCATCAGCTAAACTTTTTATTGCAGAGATATATTCAAGTACAGATCCTGTTTTGTTATACATGTTTTGATAACCTAAGTCAGCACCAAAAATTCCTAGCCCTAGAGCTTTTTTAAAGGCTGTATTGTAGTGATCAACATAATCAGTAGTAGCTAAATGATTTTTTGTATATGGAACTCCTACAGCTTTAATTAACGCAGCTATTTCTACCGGAGAAGATATATTTTGAACAATATCTTTCATTGCTTTTTCTGATATCTGTAGTTCTCCATCATATAAAATTGAATCAGGAATCTCAAAGTCAGAAGAAAGACTTTTCTCTTTTGATTTATCAGATCCCCCACATGCTGTTAGTAATAATAAAGATATCAGTATGTAAATTAGCTGTTTGTTCATGGTTAAAAATGTTGAATTCTAAATACTTTCAATAAGTAACATATCTTATAAAGATATAAAAATAATCATTATTTAGGAAAAATTCTTTTTAAACTTAATCTTTTCGGTTAAATCAAGAAGTTTTTTCAATAAATTAAAATATAGAGTTACATAAAAAAATCCAGTTATAATCCATACAAATATTAAATTAAACCAATAGGTTCCGTAATATTTTCCTGCAAAATATTTTCTAGGAGCAAAAAAGTGTGATCTAAAATTTAAAAACCCTTCTATGTCTGGATCTCTATAAATAGGATCTACTTGTTGGATTAGTTCATCTTTGTAGCGAATAATCTTATTTTTTTCAAAAACTTTTTTAACCTGTTCTTGTACACTCTCGTTATGAAAAGCATTTTTCTTCATAACATAAAGTTCTGGATTTGTTTTTAACAGATAGTTTATCACATTTTCTTTTTCGTTATTGGCTTTTTGAAATTCTAGAGAGTAATGTGATTCTAGTTGTTTTAAGTATTTTATTGTATTGTTTAATACAATATCATTAAATTGTGTTGTATCTAATTGATGACTTGAATCAAAAGGTATTTTTGTCCTAGCTTCTTCTTTGTTTAGTTCATTTTTTAATAAGCGTAAATCCTTTGTAATAATCTCGGTTATTTTTTTGTCCAAATTAAATCTATGCCAATTATTTTCAATAAAGGATATTTTCTTTTCAAGTTCGGGCAAATAGTATACTTGTTTAAAATCAGCATTACTTTCTCGCTTTTCAATTTCGAAGAATGTTTTCTCAAATTTATTATTCTTGAATTGATTTACCATTAATGCTTCATACGACCATTTTGTTGGCATAAACTCAGCAATCAAAGGAACTTTTTTTATGCTACTAACATTTTTATTCATCTTATCAAAAGGGAACATAGCTCCACTTAAAATCATCATAGGAATCATTAATAAAGGAATAAGAATGTATATTGTAATTGCAGAGTTAAATGATGCAGATACATTTAATCCTAGCATATTAGCAAAGGTTGCTGTTGTAAATAAAGCAAACCAATAATCAAAGGTCATTGCTCTAATTCCTAATATATTATTAGCAATAAGGACAAATAAAATAGCTTGAATTGCAGAGATTGAAAAAAGAATCAATATTTTAGATACCAAGTAACTTGACCTACTCAGATTTAGAAAAGCTTCGCGTTTTAGTATTTTTCTGTCTCTAAATATTTCTTCGGCACTTACAGTAAGTCCTAAAAATAGAGCAACTATAAGTCCCATGAAAATGTAAATAGGGATGTTTTCATTTTCCCTGAAAATATAAATCTTAGAGTTGGGATCAGCGATATATCGAATAATGAAAGCTAAAATAAAACCAAGTAAAGGTGCCTCTAATAAATTTAATGCGATGTATTGAGTGTTTGTAATTTTCGAAAGAAAATCACGAATAGTGAAAATTTTTAATTGGCGTAACCACGAAGGAATGCTTAGTGTTGAAGGAGGAGCTTCTTTTATTTGCTCAACTTCGTCCATCTTTATATTTTCTCTAAAATTTTCTTCCCACTTTTGTGGAGATACCTTTCTTCTGGGTGTATATTTACCATATTCATCAACAACTTTAGCTTCTATAATATTAAAGATGAGTTCTGGGTTTACATTTCCACAGGTTGTACATTCTCCTACATCACTATTTATTTGTGCATCTAAACGTTTAAAATACATAACTCCTTCAACTGGATTTCCATAATAGATCATATATCCGCCAGTATCGAGAATCATCATATTATCAAACATTTTATAAATATCTGAAGATGGTTGGTGAATGACTACGAATATTAGCTTACCCTTTAATGCTAATTCGCGTAATAAATCCATTACATTTTCAGAATCCCTAGAAGATAATCCAGAGGTTGGTTCATCAACAAATAGGATTGAAGGTTCGCGAATTAATTCCAGAGCAATGTTTAAACGTTTTCGTTGTCCTCCACTGATCATTTTATTCAAAGGAGATCCAACTTTTAAGTCTTTTCTGTCGTAGAGTCCTAGATTTGTAAGAGTTTTGTCTACTAGTTCAACTATTTCCTCTTCGGTTTTATTGTTGAAACAAAGCTTAGCGTTATAATAAAGATTCTGGAAAACAGTTAATTCCTCAATTAATAAATCATCCTGAGGGATATAGCCAATAACACCTTCTATTTTTTCTTTTTCAGTATAAAGATTTATTCCATTTATTAAAATATCTCCAGATGTAGGAGGATTTAGTCCAGCAAGAACATTTAATAAGGTTGTTTTTCCAGCTCCACTAGCTCCCATTAAACCTATTAGTTTTCCTTGATCTTCGGAGAAACTAATGTCACGTAATCCAATTCCTCCATTAGGGAATACATAGCCTAAGTTACGAGCTGTATATGAAATTTTAGTAGAAGTAGAATCAGCTAAGTAGCGAGCAACAATATCACTATAATAAATAGGTTTACCCTTAGGTAATTTTATAGAACTCCCACCAGCAAATAAATAAATTCGTTTATTATTGACAGGGAGTCCATTAAAGAATAATTCTTCATTTCCATTGTAACGCATGAAGTATAAATCAACACTTTTAACTTGTAGAATAAAAATGTTGCCGTTAAGAGCTTCTACTTTTACATGCTTACAATTAGTGCATGAATTGTCTTGTTCACTAATAATTAGATTTCCAGAATTATCAAGTTTAGATACATCATCGTAAATAATATAATTTTCGATGTTTTGGAATTCTTCTTTACTTAATTTAAAAACCTCGGCAACAGTGTTTATTATTGCCATTCGTTGTTCTGAAAATTTTCGATCAGCATTTACTAATTCAAACAATCTAACAAGAACAATAACCTTTTGTTGTTGTGTAAGGGTCTTATTTATTTTCTTACAGATTCCTAGTATTCTTACAGAATCTTTTACAGAAGTTAATTTTACTTTGTCATTTTTTTCAGACTTTTCTTCTGAGAAACCAGCTTTTTCATCAAAAAGATCCAAGTATTCAGGGACTGCTTCGTCATTAAGTTGTTGAGTTAAGAAGTTTTTTACATACTCTCTTTCGTTAGATTCTACTCCTTCGTCTTGTTTTGCAATTATTGCAAATAATTGCATGAGGGCTTTTAAAATTTCTTCACTCATGGTTTTATGTCTTTAAAAATAATTAAATAGCCTTCTGTTATTTATAATGAATAACTTACTTGTTCAAAAGGAACATCAACAATATCAGCATATTCTTCTCCAGCTTCTTCCATGTCTTCATCGTCTTCAGGGAAATACCATTTTACGAGAACTTCTTTGCCATTTTCATGCATTTCTTCAAGTTTCATAAGAATGTCAAGTATAAGCTTAGAAGAAGCAGTATTAAAATAAACAAGTTTAAATGTGAATACAGTTTTCGTATTTGCATTTTCTTGATAGCTTTCGATCCAGTTTAAAATTGGATCATAAAAAGTTGTTACATCTTCGGGAAGTGACCTACCTGAAATTTCGAAAATCCCATTGTCTTTATCCAAGATTACGGATGGAGTATCATCGGTACCTTTTATTTTTATTACTTCCATAGTATTATAATCTTTTTAAATATTTCGTGAAATTGATGATGTTAATAAAAAGAAAGAACTGCTTTCGTCAATAGGTAAAAAGTGGAAATCTAGTTTCTTTCCGGTCTTTCTGGCAATATCAATAAAACCTAAACCAGCACCTCCTTTTTCTGATAAGCGACCTTCTTTCATTTGATTTTTGTAGAGTTCTTTTAATCCATCTTTATCCAATTCATTGATATGGCTAAGCATTTTGGTAAGTTCTTCTATTTTATCATTTTCGATAACATTTCCTGTTGTTACATGATAGTCGTCTTTCCCCTTACTTACCATGAATATACCTCGTCCTGCAAAAAGAAAATCATCAGAACCAAATGAATTGGCATGTTTACTGATATTTTGCAAACACTCAACCATAACATGGAAAACTTTCTTTTGTACTGAATTGGATTCAGACTGTTTAGCCATATTAGATTCAGTTAAAGAAGTAAAAGCCTTGGTTATTTGATGTGTTATTTCACCTTCATATACCAAGGTAATTTCGTGAGCTTTCATTGATCTGTAGAAGTCATATACAAATTCAAGAAAACCTTTTACATTACTTTTGTCCATAGGTTGTAAAATTAATATTTATTAAAATAATAAAAAATTAAAATTCTATTCCAATTAATAGTACATCGTCTATTTGCTTTGTACATCCTTTCCATTTTTTAAAATCTGATGAAAATAGATTTGAGTACTGTTGCATAGTGAAGTTACTATTATTTTTTATATTATCTCTAATTCGTCGAGGAGAATATTTTCTTCCTTCTGGACCACCTATTTGATCAGGTAATCCGTCGGAGAATATAAAAATTCTATCTCCCTTTTTTATTTCTATAGTATGATTAACAAAGTCTTTCTCTGCTTTTTTCCGGTGCGGAATGCCTCCAATTGCTTTACGATTTCCTTTGTATTCTAATAATTCATTATCTCGTAATAAGAATAAAGGTCTGTGTGCTCCAGAGTATTGTATCTGATTTTTTTTGAGTTCAATTCGACATAATGCAATGTCCATTCCGTCTCTTGCATCAGCATCTATTCTATCTTGTTTTAATGTAGTTCTCACACCAAAATGTAATTTATCTAAAATTTGTCCAGCACTATAGTTTACATCATGATCAACAATATTGTTCAATTGAAAATAACCAATAAATGATAAAAGAGCTCCAGGAACTCCATGTCCGGTGCAATCTACTGCGGCTATGTACAATATATCATCTTTCTTGAAAAACCAAGGAAAATCACCACTAACAATATCTCTTGGTTCGTAAAAGATAAACGATTTAGGTAAGTACTCATGAATTATTGTGTTACTTGGAAGTATTGATGTTTGTATTCGTTGTGCGTAATTTATACTTTCATTTATTTTTCTATTGGTTTCTTTGATTTCAAGTTCAATCATTTTAGATTCGGTAATATCATGACCTACGAAAAGAATTGTTTCTAATTCATTTTCGTTAAATTCAGGGATTGCATTGAAATTCATAATCCTTTCTCCTAATTTAGCCGTAGGGATTGTAATTTCACTAGTAATTTTTTGGTTGGTTCTTCTTATATTTTTAATAGATTGTTTGAAGAAGTCTTCTAGAATGTCAACTATATCTAAATCGTCAATGCGAGTATTGATGATTTCGCTTGATTTTATTCCCATGAAATTTTCAATCATAGGATTGGCATAAAAGAATTGACCTTTCGTATTCATTCGTAGAATAAGATCAGGACTATTTTCAGAAAGGGATTGCATTTTGCTTTTCATCCTTTCTTCTTTTTCGGCTCTTTTTCGTTCTGTTATATCTTGAGAATTAAGAATGATCCCATTTATTGCTGAATTATTTAATAGGTTGCGTCCGGTTGTTTCAATATGTATCTTTTTTCCATTTTTTTTGATGTAAGTATATTGTATGGTCTGAGGGGTATATGAATCTTCAAGTAATTGTACGAACATTTCTTTCATGGCGGCTTCGCCTTTGGCTGTAAGTCTGTCCATATCTTTCCCGCTCATCATTTCTTCTGGGGTATAACCTAGAATGCTTGTAACAGAAGGGCTTTGGTATTTTAGTTTTAATTCGTTATCATATATAGAAATTACCTCAGATGCATTTTCAAGTAAAGAATGTAATCTTTTTTGAGCATTCTCAACTTCGTTAACTTGAGTCTCAAGGTTTTTGTTTGATATTTCAAGTTCTTCCTGAGTGGCCCTCATTTCTTCTGCATTTTGACGCAATTGCTCTTCATTAGCTCTTAACTCTTCTGTCATTTGTTGCGATTCGGTTAAAAGCTTCTCTGTTGTTTGATTCATTCGAAGATTATATAATGTACGAGCAATAATTTCGCCTAATTCTTTTAAAAAGTTTATGGTTAGTTTCGGAAATTCATCCTTTATTGAAGCAAATTCCAGTATCCCTTGGAGTTTTTCTTCAGTAACTAAAGGTATTATTAAAATACTTGAAGGTTTTTTATCTCCTAAGATTCCGGAAGTAATAGAAGTATAATCCTCTGGGATTTCTGTGCGATAAATGAAATCTTGTTCATAGGCACATTGACCAATTAAACCTTCTCCAATTTTGAATTTCTGATTTACATACCTTTTCCTGTTGTAAGCATATGTAGCAATGTTGTGTAATTTGTTATCATTTTTATCAAAAATATAAAAAGACCCTTGTATTACATCAATGTAATTAATTAGCTTAACGATTACTTCATAAGCTAATTCGTTAATGTTATTATACATTCGAAGGATGTCTGATATTAAGTCTTTTCCTTCAGATATCCAATTTTGTTCTTTTTCTTTTAGATTGTTTGTTAGTAGGTTATTTCGCATAACCAATAATGATTTGGCTAAAACATCATTATTCTCTGAAATGTCATTATTAAGTTGATAATTTCCTTCGCCTATTTTTTTTGCAATTCGGGCATTTCGATTAATGTTTTCATCTTGTTTTTCTATAATTTCCTTAAAGCTATTCTCATTCAGAATTCTTTTTCTAGTTAACACAATAATTATTCCTCCTATAATAATAGGGAATGTATTAATGATCCAATGTATAGGATTATTAATATGTATTGTTACAATAGAAGAAAAATTAACAGGAAGATTAGTCGAAATGATACCAACAGCCCATGATATTAATATAAAAATTAAAGAGATACTTGTGCCAATTATAAAGTCATTTGAAAAATATTTAGTATAAGATTTATTTCCTTTCATATCTATATGCTTTAGATTAATTCTCATTTAATTTTGCCCCTAATACATTGGAGAGTTCTTTAAATAAAGTATCATATTGATTACTAATCTCCTTAAACAAGGCCAGTTCAATAATTCCAATGGTAACATGGTTGTGAACAACAGGAATAATGAGAAGGTTATTTGGAGAGCTTGTACCTAATCCAGATAAAATTGTTACGTAATTTTCAGGAATATCCTTAAGGTGCAGCATGGTTTTGTTTTTAGCTACTTGTCCAGAAAGGGTTTCTCCTAGCTTGAAATTTTGAGGTTCTTGTTCTCCCAGATAAGCATATTTACTTATATTTTTAAAAATGTCAGATGTTCGTTCTTTTATGAAGAATAAGCCTTGGACAACATCAAATTCCTTGGCAATATTACTTAGAATTCTTTCTGTATACTTTTCAATATCTTTACTTTTTTCTTTAGGGATGATTCTTTGGATGTATTCTTTAATATTTATAGATTCAGTGTTTTTATCTTGAGTTTCGTTTTTGGTTAAATCTTTAATATCATTAAAAGAGTTTTCTTGAATTTGTTCTTTAACTTGATCTGGGTTTCTGTATATAATTACAAATAGAGTTATTGAAAGTAATAGTAATAACACAATTAAGACAAGGATAGAACTGTTGAAATTAATGTTATTTTCTAAAAATAAATTTCGGATTTTAGCAAAAAGACTAAATGAAATGATGAACTCAAGAAGAAGAACAGCAACAGCAATTATTTTATATCTATGATTATTCATTAGGGTTATTTTATTTTTAATAAGAAATTTATTATTTGTTCTGTAGTAAAGGTATAATCAGCAGGAGTGAGCTTTAAGGACGCTTCGGTCATTGTTTTTACTTGACATTCGTTAGGATCTTGAACGATTGCCGTACCGCCTAATTGTTTAAGTTTTTTTAATCCATAAGCGCCGTCTTTATTAGCTCCTGATAAAATTATTCCTATAATTTTGTCTCGATAAGCTTGAGCTGCAGTTTCGAATGTTAAATCAATTGATGGCCTCGAATGATTAACAGGTTCTTCTGTTGATAATGCAATTCTTTTATTTAGTTCAACATACATGTGATAGTTTGATGGAGCTAAATATCCTTTCCCAGGCTTAATAATTTCTTTATCATAAGGTTCTACTATTGGGATTTGGGATTTTATAGAGAGGGCTTCAACAAAACCTGAGCGAACATGCTTTAAGCGATGAAGACTTAAAAGTACAGGTAACGAAAAATTTTCAGGTAATGAGTTTAGGATTTTTGTTATAACCTGAAAACTCCCTGCTGATCCACCTATAACAACTGCTTTGTACATTTAAATTAAGATAATTTCTTTTTATATATGCTTTCAAACTTATTTATAATTGCAAAATCTTTGTCTGCTCCCCAGTAATCAATTTTCTCATTATTTCCAATTATTAAGTAACCACCAGGGATTAAACAATCATATATATTTTTTATACAGTGTTCTTGTAAAATCTGATTATAATAAATCATTTGATTTCTGAATAGAACTAGTTTTACTCCCTTAGGATAATCATCAAATATAATATTTTGTTTTATAAATTTAGTATTCTTTATTAGTGAAATGTCCCATTGAGCAAGTTCGTTTTGTTGAGAATAATAGTCAGATAAATTAGAATCACTAAATATTCTTTTAAAATTACTTTCGTTTACTTCTAATTTTTTTGAGTCAAATATTCCTTCCTGAATATTCTGAATATTTTGTTTGCTTATACTTGAAACAACAAATCTTACATTATCAAGTAAATTCAATCTTTTTAAGATGATTGCTGTTGAAAAAAGTTCTTCCCCAGAGGAAACTTCAGGGAACCATATCTTAGAATTAGTATTCTCGCTAAATAGCTTTATTAATATTTCATCATTTAGGATTCTCCACAACGAGGGATCTCTATACATTTCTGTTGTTTCTACGCAAACTTCATGTAAGAAAATATTAAAAAAATCAACATCTTCAGTTATTTTAGAAATAAAGCCATCAGCATCTTTAAGATTATATTTTTCTATTATTCTTTCGATTCTTCGTTTTAAGAAAGTTAAAGCATAATCTTTAAAATTATAGGCATAAACTTTATCCAAAGTTGCAATTATATTTCTAATATCTACTATCCCTAATTCGTATTTGTTCATCATTTATAAGTTTACCTTTTTCGATATACTTGTCCCTTTTTTTCAAAACGAGACGTTATTTCTCCAAGCATGGTTTCGTGCATTCCTAGAACTAACGATCCATTTGTATATAAGTGATCATGAAATAATTTAAATACTTTGTTCTGTAAACTATATTTAAAATATATAATGACATTTCTACATAAGATTAAATCGAACTTTGCAAAATATAAATTTCCTCCTTTTACCAAATCATGCTGTCTAAAGATAGGCTTCTTTCTTAGAAAATCATTTATAATTATCGTATCGCTAATTTTATCTATTTTGAAATATTTTTCGTACGCAACATCGTTATATTCATCGTAGTTTAAAGGATTCTCTTTTATTACTTTATCAAAATTGTCTAGATATCCTATGTTAAATCTATACTTATAAGTCCCTTTTTTTGCTGTTTCTAAGGCTTCTGTATTTAAGTCACTTGCAAATATTTTTGCTTTATCTAAAAGACCTAATTCATTTAGTAAAATTAACATAGAATATACTTCTTGTCCTGTAGAACAGCCAGCATGCCATATATTTATATTCCTGTTTTGAGCAAATTGAGGTAATACCCTGTATCGAAGAGTCTGCCATATTGCAGGATCTCTAAACAGTTCTGTAGTATTTACTGTTATATCTCGGACAATTTTTTCAAGAAAATTTGGATTTGTTTTCAGTTTATTAATTAGACCTATTAAATCGAGGTTGTTGTCAATAAGTATTTTCTGTAAACGGCGTTTTAATGATTTTTCAGAATATTCACTAAAATCGTATGCAGAAATGCTTTTAACTGTATTTATAAAATAATTAACTTCTTGATCGCTTAGAACCATATGGAACTCTCATTAAAAAAGTGTATACTTACTACGCTAATTTTTCTTAATAGTTTGGATTCAAAGCGTAAAAATAATCAATAAACTTTTCGAGAAAAATTTCTGTTAAAAATATTAATAAGAACATTAGATAAACTGATTTGGGATTTTAAAATGAAATTTGATAGAAGAAAATCAACATTAGCTATTTATGGAATAAAAGATATAAAAAATACAGGGTTTCCGGTTTTTGTACACGACCATAACGTTAGCTTTTTTAGGGGAGGGGAAGTGAAAAAATACTTGCAATTAGAGCGAGTAACTAGATCTAAATTTGATAATTCATTAAGTAAAAATATTTATAATGTATTAAAATCGGAACAATTAATAGCAGAGGATGCGGATGTTGTTTTTGTCGATAATGTAATTGGGCGTTCGTTTATTAGTGATGATGGAGAGGTAAGGTTTGAGACAAGCTTGAATAAATGTTTACAAGAAGGATTAGAAGAAGGAAACCTTTGGTGGTATGGTAAACAAAAAGAGGCATTTGTTTTAAATCATGAGTTGGCTCATGTGTATAGCTGTGTGCCTTTTTTTGGAAATTTTAAAGAAAATAGTTTACTCATTCATTTTGATGGAGGAGCTAGTTTAAGTAATTTCTCTGCTTGGACTTATAAAGATAATTGTCTGAAAAGGGAAGAATATCATTGGGATTTGAAATATTTATCATCTTTGTTTAATGCAAATGCTCTTTCGTTTGCTATAATTGGAGCTAAAGAATTTGAACAGCATTCTGTCCCTGGAAAGTTGATGGGGTTTTCTTCATTTGGAAAATATTCTGAAGAAATAGAAAAATGGATTGTGAGTAATAATTACTTCCAAGATATCTGGAGAAAGAAATCTGTCTTTTTTCAAAAGGCAAAGACTGATTTTGGAGTTGAGATTAGAGGTTTTGATCAAAGAAACCAATTTTTACAAAATGTAGCAGCAACTTTTCAGTATATATTTCAACGAGATTTTATCCGAAAAATAGCAGATTTAAGAGATAAGACCCAAAGTGAGTATTTGTATTTAACAGGGGGCTCTGCTCTTAATATTCTTACAAATTCAGAAATTGTGAATAGGCATTTATTTCGAGATGTATTTATTCCTCCTTGTACTGGGGATTCTGGGTTATCGATAGGCGCTGGAGCTTTTATAGAATTGTTAAAGCATGGCGAGTTGAAAACTCATTCACCATATTTAAATAATTGGAATATCGATTTAGAAATGATGAATTATTCTGAAATAGATGTTAAGGAGTTAGCTCAATTCTTGAGTAAAGGAAAAGTTGTTGGTGTTTGTAACGAGAATGCCGAATCAGGTCCTAGGGCTTTGGGTAATAGAAGTATTTTAGCTTTAGCTAATTCGAAAAGGATGGCTAAAAAGGTTAGCGAAGAACATAAGAAAAGAGAATGGTATAGACCTGTAGCTCCTATTATGCTAGAAAAGAATACAAAATACTATACGGGGATGAAACAGATTCATCATTTAAGTAAATACATGTTGCTCGATTTCAGAATTTTAGAAGAAAAGAAACACGAAATAGAGGGTGTTGTTCATGTTGATGGTACTTCAAGAATCCAGACTATTTTTGAAAGAAAAGATAATCTGTTTATATATGATCTGTTGCACGAACTCGACAAGAATTATGGAATTAAAGCATTAATAAATACATCATTTAATATAAAAGGAGAACCGATTGTTCATACTGCTGATGATGCTATGAAATCAGCTCAAGAAATGAACTTAGATGCTGTTGTAATAAATGGGAAACTACAAATTATAGAGTAAACCCAACTTTAAAGAAAATATTCTTTGCATACGGATTGGTTACCAGAGAAGCATACAGAGGAATTTCTTTCTTTTTAATGGTAACTTTCCGTGTAACATTTAAACTCGCATTTACAAAACCAAAATTTTTGCTATAAGAGCTTTTAAAAGGGCTTACTCCTAACGCTATCCCTACATTGTTTTTGTATAACGAAGTCGAATATCCTGCTTCAAAATAAGTAGAGTACATATTTTGATTGTTTGCATCTCTGTCGGAACCATATACCATCGTTGCAGCCATTAATGAAATAGGGAAACTAGGTGTTCCGTTAAAAGCAAAATCAATTTCGATAATGTGACTTGTTGTTTTTCTGTCAAAATCTATAATTTCTCCACTATTCTTATACGATGGAGGACAAAAATAATCGTAAACAGTAAATGAAAAATCTTTAAGCGAATATTTAAAGTATAAATCTAATTCGGTGTAGTTTCCATCTAAGCTTTGAGCTGCCCATATACCTGTTGTCGAATTATTTTTTGTTATTTCGAAACTAGGCTCGATACATGGTGATTTTACTGCAGAGCCACGCCATGTATGGATGCTAAAAAAATCAACTTTAAAATTAGCATTTAAAGATTTAATGTGTTCGTTCTCCTTAGCAAAGCTTTGTTGAAAAAATAAAATACAAATCACTATCAAAGACAGCTTGAAAATGTTTTCCCTTGATTTCATAACCCCTAAAAATTTGCGGCAAAAATATATAAAAAGGCGAAAATCCTAAAAGAAAACAAAGAAAATTTAAATTAATTTCATCTTACATATAATTGGTTGATGATCAGAGTTTTTAAAATTTAGATCAAGGGTTTTTATTTGTTCTGATTTTATGTTAGGAGATATAAGGAAGAAATCAATAATTGGAGTTATACTTTCTCCTTCTTTATACGGGGTGTTTAAATATCGATTGCTTGGAGTTGTTGAATCGTAAATCCATTGCCAATCTTGAGGTAAATAATCTTTAGGAATTGGATTTAGTACAATACTTCTGTTTTTAATGTCCTTGGGTGTTTTTGAATGATCAATACTTGGTGGATTTTGATTCCAATCGCCTCCTACTATTATGTAATTTCCTTTCTGATATTCACGTAGAATAAATTCTTTTAAAAAGAACATTTGTTTCTTTTTTAATGATCCATCATCGTAAGCAGAGTTGTGAGTATTTATAACAATAAGTTCTTTGTTATTTGAGGTAGGTATGCGTTTAGTAAGGAAACATCTATCGAGCATAAATAATTTCAACGGCCATGAATAGTTTCCAGGAAAAGAATATCGCATTACTTGTTTTGGATTGTATCTTGAAAAACTTAAGAGTCCTGATTTTACTTTACCCAATGGATTTGTTATAGGAGAGGGGATAAACTTTACATCGTAGTTTTTAGCAAAAAAACTATCATAATTAGCGAGTGAGTTCTTAAAAAGATCAACTTGATTTTGATGATAACTTCTTTTTGATTTTAAATCAATTTCTTGTAGTAAAATAAAATCACAGCTATCTTGCTGCTTCAAAATTGCTTTTATTGATTTGTAATTCGTTTGAATATTTTCGAAAGAAGTTCGAACTTGAGTTCCTCCGTCGTAGAAAAAGTCCATATCGGCGCTTAAACCACAATATCCAATATTCCATATAGCAAGATTAATTTGTTTATTAAGCATTATAGTATCAGGCTTTGTCGATTCGTAAATAATGCTTGTAGCCTTAGGTTTGTAGTCGGTAATAGAAGCATATATAATAAAAAGGCCGATTGCTATAATCAATCCCAGAATAAATCTTAGAAATAGTTTAAAATATTTCATATATAAGTTTATTAAGTGAGTAATACAAAAGTAATCATTTTTATAAAGCTTAAACAATTGGAGTTTTAACTGAAAATTATGGTTTTCAGAAGTTAAAGAATATACTTGTTTTAATCAATTTTAAACAGGCTATAATAATTTGTTCGAGATATTAAATAATTATATCTTTGAGCGACAAATAAACTCCTTACTAAAGTTTATTTTGTTGGTACTTAAATTATTTTAATCGTCAAAATCAAAAAAAAATTACAAATGAAATTTGGAGTAGTTGTATTTCCCGGTTCAAATTGTGACCAAGACATGGTTTATGTTTTAAATACAATAATGGAACAAGAAGTTGTTAAATTATGGCATAAAGACACCGATTTACAAGGTGTTGACGCAATAGTTTTACCAGGAGGTTTTTCTTATGGCGATTACTTGCGTTCGGGAGCAATAGCTCGTTATTCGCCAATAATGGAAGAAGTTATAAAGTTTGCAAATAACGGAGGTTTTGTTTTTGGGGTGTGTAATGGATTTCAGATTCTTTGCGAATCGGGATTACTACCTGGAGCTTTATTACATAATAGCAATCAGAAGTTTATATGTAAGAATACTCATATAATTGCTGATAATAATACTACAAGCATAACAGGCTTATTAAATAAGCAAAGAGCTTTAAAAATTCCTATTGCTCATGGCGAAGGACGTTATTTTGCTTCAAAAGAAGTGTTGCAAGAGATGCGTCAGAATGGACAAATATTGTTCCGTTATTGCAACGAGCAAGGCGATATTACTTCTGAAGCTAATCCAAATGGTTCTGTCGAGAATATTGCCGGAGTTTGTAATGTTAATAAAAATGTGTTTGGTATGATGCCTCACCCCGAGAGAGGAGCCGATGATGAGCTTGGAAATACTGATGGACAGCTAATTTTTGAGTCGATATTAGCATTTATAAAAAAGTAAATATATAAATCCTAAATATAAGACCTGATAGATTTTCTGTCGGGTCTTTTTATTTCGTATAGATTTTATCTTGAAATACAACTTTAAAGATTTATACAATTGTTTTTAAGGTTAATAAATTTTATTTTTAGATAAAAAATTTGATATGGATTTAAAACAAGCTATAGAAAAAAGAACAAGTGTACGCAATTTTACAAACGATTGCATTCCTATTGATGATTTAAAAGAGCTTGTTCGGAGAGCAGGATTGGCTCCTAGTGTAAACAATTATCAACCGTGGTTATTCTATGTAATAACAAATAAAAAAGTTTTATCGAACATGGCTTTCAAGGTGGCGAATAAAATTAATCAGCTCCCGGCAAATAAGTCAATAGCTTCAGATAATGTAAAAGCTCAGGTTGAGTGGTTTGCTACATTTTTTGAAAATGCTCCGGCAGTTATTGCAATTGCTATCGAGAATTATGAATCGGTGTTAGAAAAAGGTGTTGATCTAAGCCACACTGAAATTAATAGGATAAGGAATTATCCCGACATACAAAGCGTGGGAGCATCAATTCAAAATATTTTGCTTTCGGCTGTTGATATGGGATATGGAGCTTGTTGGTTAAGTGCACCTATGGTAGCTAAAACTGAACTCGAAAAAATTTTAGAGATAAAGCCTTCACATAATTTAATTGCTTTTGTGGCTGTAGGTAAATCTAAAAGCGATACAAACACGAAATCGCGAAAATCATTAAACGAAATTTTTAAGTTAATAGATTAATATAATGTCATATAAAATTTACTATAATACACGTTGCCGTAAAAGTAGAGAGGGCTTGCAATATTTGCAAAAACAAGAAATATATCCAGAGATTATAGAATATTTAAAAGATAGTCCATTTACAAAAGAAAATTTAATGGAGATAATTAATAAATTAGGAATTAAACCTTCAGAATTAATACGAACTCAAGAACAGATATACAAGCAAAATTACAAAGGGAAAAATTTTTCGGATGATGAGTGGATTACTATTTTAGTTGAAAACCCTAAACTTATTCGGCGACCAATTATTATTAAAGATGAGAATAAAGCTGTAATTGGGGATATCATCGAAAATATTGATCCCTTATTATAAATTTTGTACCTTTTGATTGTTTGTATTAAAATTTAACACTTAAGTTTAACTTACATAGTTCGTAAAGAACACAGCTCTTAATACATTTAACGAGATAAAATTTATCGATAATAAAACCCGAGTTATTCGGGCTAAATTTTAAACTAAAACCAAGATTATGTCTACACCTGATTTCTTTTACCAAGAACCTTTCCCTTTATCCGAAGATGATTCCGAATATTATTTATTAACTACAAAATATGTGTCTGAAAGCGAATTTGAGGGAACCCCTATACTAAAAATAGAAAAAGAAGGATTAACTCAGTTAGCAAGTATAGCATTTAAAGATACCTCGTTTATGTTGCGTACTGCTCATTTAAAGCAAGTGGCATCTGTTTTAAAAGATCCTCAAGCAAGCGACAACGACAAATATGTAGCATTAACAATGTTGCGAAATGCCGAAATTTCGGTAAAAGGGAAACTCCCTTTTTGTCAGGATACAGGAACAGCTATAATTATTGCAAAAAAAGGACAACAAGTATGGACTGATGGTTGCGATGAAGAGGCTTTGTCTTTGGGTGTTTATAAAACATATACCGAAGAAAATTTAAGATATTCGCAAACGATTCCTTTAGATATGTATACCGAGAAGAATTCTAAGACAAACCTTCCGGCACAAATTGATATACATGCAACTTTAGGTAATGAGTATAAATTCTTGTTTATAGCGAAAGGTGGTGGGTCGGCAAATAAAACTGCTTTGTTTCAAGAAACAAAGGCCTTGTTAAATCCAGAACGGCTAGAGAGTTTCTTAGTCGAAAAATTAAAGACGTTGGGTACTGCCGCTTGCCCTCCGTATCATGTTGCTTTTGTTATTGGAGGTACTTCGGCCGAAGCAAACTTGAAAACAGTAAAACTAGCTTCGGCAAAATATTACGATAATTTACCTACTACGGGGAATGATGGAGGGCGCGCATTCAGAGACATCGAACTTGAAAAAAAGATATTAAATGCATCTTATGATATAGGAATAGGAGCTCAGTTTGGAGGTAAACATTTTGCTTTAGATATGCGCATTATAAGGCTACCCCGTCATGGAGCCTCGTGTCCTGTAGGGATGGGGGTGTCTTGCTCGGCCGATCGAAACATTAAAGCTAAGATAAATAAGGATGGAATTTGGATTGAAAAGATGGAAAGTAATCCTGGGAAATATATTCCGGAAGAGTTAAAACGTCCCGATGAGAAAGGAGCTGTTTATATTGATTTAGATCAGCCTATGAAAAATGTGTTGGACGAGTTAACAAAACACCCTGTGGGTTCGCGATTATCGTTAAACGGAACTATTGTTGTTGCTCGCGATATAGCTCATGCTAAACTAAAAGAAAAAATAGATAAAGGCGAAGGTTTGCCTCAATATATAAAAGATCATCCGATTTATTATGCTGGCCCGGCAAAAACACCCGAAGGAATGCCGTCGGGATCGTTTGGACCAACTACAGCTGCTCGAATGGATCCTTATGTTGATTTATTTCAGAGCAATGGGGGTAGTATAGTGATGATTGCTAAAGGAAACCGAGGACAAGTTGTTACCGATGCATGTAAAAAACATGGAGGTTTTTATTTGGGTAGTATAGGTGGTCCCGCAGCTTTAATTGCACAAGAAAATATTACTAAAGTAGAGCTTATTGAGTATCCCGAACTAGGGATGGAAGCTATTTATAAAATTACTGTAAAAGATTTTCCTGCATTTATTCTTATCGATGATAAAGGAACCGATTTTTATAAAATACCATAGAAACATATTTATTTTACCGAAAAGATAAAATTTTATACCCCAACAGTTTTATGAATTGTTGGGGTAAGTTTTTGTTTAAAAAACAAATATTATATTTGTTTTTATATTAAATAACAATGTATATCTTGCTATTTGTCTTAATAAATATAGGAGATACACGATAGTAAAGCTTATTTTTGAAAAATATTTTGAATCGATACATTTCCTGAATACAAAATTTAAGGCTTCTAATATTTTTATATAAGCTAATAATTGCAGAAGAAATGTGAAATTATTACAATAATAATATTGCTTATATCTGAGTATAGTTTTGTCTCCTTAAGTTTTAGTGATTTAATAGAAAAATTATAAAGATTTATGACTGTTTTATACTTACAGCTTTTAAAAGAGAGTAACAGTATAAACTTTATTTGTATAACATTGAATAGACAATCTAATAACTCAAAAAAATAAACATATGAAAAAATTACTTGTACTTTTACTTCTGATAATTTCTGTTTCGGTATATTCTCAGAGACTAGATTATTCTGGCTATGATATCAATTTTGAAGATACAACTCAGTTTGTTCGAATACAAATTGATACAATTTCGAACCCGAATAATGTTTGGCAAATAGGTAAACCTCAAAAAGAGATATTTACATCGGCATATTCAGCCCCTAATGCAATAGTTACTGATACCATAAATCCATATCCTATAAATGATACTTCTTCGTTTATAATTAAACATATTGTGCCAGAGATGACAGGTTTTTGTCCCTATGTGGCAAAAGTAGCCGGAAGATACAAAATAGATAGTGATACGTTAACCGATTTTGGTATTATTGAATTTTCGCCAGATAATGGAAATGTCTGGATAAATTTGCTTACTGATACCCAGTATGTAGAACAAATCTGGTCTTATAATGAAATTCCTGTATTGACAGGGAGTCTGCCTGGGTGGAATTATTTTAGTGCTAGTGTTGCTCATTTTGGGCCTATTTATAATATTCAACCTGGAGATACAGTTTTGTATAGATTTACTTTTGTTTCTGATAGTATACAAACCAATAAAGATGGTTTAATATTCGATAATTTGTATTTCCAAGATTGGGTTGAGGGGATTAATAAAATCAAAAATCAATTTAATTCAGAGATATACCCAAATCCATCATCTGGTATTACCGATATAAAATTTCGGAATGACAAAAACGAAGCCTTTGAGTTAACTTTATTTGATAGCAATGGAATATTTCTTTTTGCTGCAGAAACAAACAATAGTAATAAAATTAGAATTGATTTGAGTAATTATAAATCGGGAATTTATTTTTATAAATTATTAAATAAAAACAATAATATGTTATCATCAGGAAAGATATTGAAACAATAAAACTTAAAGCAAACAAAAATTTAATACCCCAACAGTTTTATGAATTGTTGGGGTTTCTCTTGCCAATATCCCTTTTATTAAAGCAAGGGTCGAAACGCTTATTATTCTTGAGGTTTTGCATAATAAAGATTTTGTCGCAAGTGTGCAACGACAAATTACAAAATTATAAGTACTCCTTTAAATTATAGAAACGAATACGTCAGGCAACCTATCTGTATAGGTTCCGAATCTAAAAATATACGTTAAGCAACCTATCTGTATAGGTTCCGAACCTAAAAATATACGTCACATAACCTATAATTATACGTTCGGAACCTCAAAATATACGTTAAGTAACCTATCTGTTGGGGTTATTTA
>JAKSCO010000348.1 GCA_022360575.1 Bacteroidales bacterium
AACGCTGCTGGCGTATTGCAGGCCTGACTGACAAGTTTATCGATACCCTTCCTGCCCAGATGATGACAGGCCCAAACTGGTATATTGGCACCGCCGATGCCATCTATCAGAATCTGGAGCTGATCAGCTCTGTAAACCCTGATCTAGTGTGCATTTTTGGTGGTGACCATATTTACACCATGGATGTACGCAGCATGGTGAATTTCCATCAGGAGAGTGATGCTGTTCTTACTGTTGCGGCTATTCCTGTTCCTGTTTCTGAAGCCCATCACTTCGGCGTTATTGAAGTGGATAGCCAGAGCCGTATGGTTGGTTTTGTGGAGAAACCCCGAAGCAACCCGAAAACCATTCCAGGTAATCCCCATTATGTTCTGGCATCCATGGGTAATTATGTGTTCAATTGCAATACCCTGGAGCGGGAGCTTATTGCCGACAACAAGAACACCGCATCTGACCACGACTTTGGCAAAAACATCATTCCCAGCCTGTTTTCCCGGGAAAAGGTCATGGTTTACAACTTTGCCAATAACGAAGTACCCGGCGCTACCCAACGGGGATACTGGCGGGATGTCGGCACTATTGATGCTTATTGGGAAGCCAATATGGATCTGCTCTCCGCCAACCCTCCGATTGACCTCCATAACCTGAAATGGCCAATCAATACCTATATCCCCCCCTTCCCTCCAGCGCTGATTGATTATCACCGTGATCATCGGGAAGGTCGGGTCAACAACTCCATGGTCGGTACCGGCTGCATTTTTTCAGATGTCTTTATGGATAACACTGTTACCGGTTACAACGTCGTGATAGGCAACAAAGCACGGATATCAGATTCTGTCATTCTTCCCAATGTCACAATCGGCGAGAATTGCGTTATCCACAAAGCCATTATTGATAAACGGGCAGAGATTGCTCCTGGCACCCAGATAGGCGTCAATCTGGAACAAGATCGTAAGCATTTCAAGGTCACCGAAAGCGGAATAGTCGTCATTCCACGGAGGGCAAAAGTTGGCTTCTAAATACAATCTGTTGTTCGCCGTTTCCGAATATGACGGCATAGTCAAAACCGGTGGGCTGGCCGATGTCGCTGCAGCCCTGGCCCCAAAAATGAAAGAACTTGGACATGATGTTCGGGTATTTATTCCTGCTTACAGTACCGCACTGCAAAAGATTGAAACCACCCTCGTTGCAACCGGTGGCGCAG
>JAKSCO010000081.1 GCA_022360575.1 Bacteroidales bacterium
AAGGTTAACTTTACTCAAAAGATAATAATAAACGAATAGAGCTTTTAGCCCTATTCGTTCTCTTTTTTTAATCATTATTATGATATATGCATTATTTTACTGATTCTATAGCTAAACTTAGAGCATCTTCAAGTAATTTAATGTCTGGTTTTGGAATAAAACAATTTTCCATCATTAAATCAATTGTATCTCTTGTTTGCTTAATATCTTCAAGTGTTTTATTAAATACCTCATCCCATGTCAGATGAACACGAGCTACCCCATTTTTTATAGCCTCCATTGCAACATCGGCAGCTTCGTAGGCAAACATTTCTGTTTCGTCCATCTTGGGCATAATATTGTCTGGATCAATTCCTCGCTTCTGAGCATAATTAGCCATTGAGTAAGCTGCAGTAACAGCCATCTCATCAGTAATTTTTTTAGCACGAACAAGTAAAGCTCCTTTTAATATTCCGGGGAAACCCAATGAATTATTTACCTGATTAGGGAAATCTCCACGTCCGGTAGCAACAATATAAGCACCTGCCTCTTTTGCTGCATACGGATAAATCTCAGGAACTGGATTTGCACAAACAAAAACGATCGGTTTTGTATTCATCGACTTAATCCACTCAGGCTTTACCACATCGGGACCGGGCTTACTAAGAGCAATTAACACATCTGCATCCTTACATGCTTGTTGTACATCATTTATCTTATCAGGATTGGTTTTTTCGCACAATTCCCATTTTCTATAAAATCGAGTATCTGCCTTTATATCTGCTCTATCTTTATGTAATCCTCCTTTTGAGTCGAATATTGTCATTTTATTAGGATCAGCACCTGCTTGTAAAATCAACCGTGCTATTGTTGCATTGGATGCTCCAGCACCATACATCACCACCTTAATATCTTTAATATCTTTCTCGACAATTCGAAGAGCATTTATTAATCCGGCAACAGTAACAGATCCTGTTCCTTGAGCATCATCGTGCCAAACAGGAATATCACACTCTTCGCGCAAGGTATCCAACACTTTATAACAATTTGGTTGAGATATATCTTCTAAATTAACAGCACCAAAACTTGGCTGAAGCATTTTTACAAATTCGATAATCTTATCAGGATCGTGCTCTCCTTTTTCGTTATAGCTATTAACACATAATGCAACTGCATCGATTCCGGCCAGATATTTCATTAGGTAAGCCTTACCTTCCATAACACCTAGACCTCCAGGAGGTGTACAATCTCCATCTCCTAATACTCTGGTAGAATCAGAAACAACAGCTACCATATTTCCTCTGTTAGATAGTTCGAACGAAGCATCGTTGTTATCTCTGATACTTGTCGATATTTTAGAAACCCCTGGAGTATAATAAACATTAAACCAATTAAAACCATAAACTCCTGCTGTAGGAATTGTTTGCATCTTACCTCCATAAAATTTATGACTGGTAAAAGCTAATTCTTTAAGAAAAACAGTTTTTGCTTTAGCTACTTGTTCTTGAGTAAAATCCTCAGGAAAAGATTCATCAAGATTTTTTAGGGATAAATCAATTTTTGACATTAGACCTCCTTAGTTTTTTTAGTTTGTAATTAGGCTATATTTTGTTTGATAAGTTATAAATTTAATACGATTATCAATCGCAAGACATGTGTTTTGTAACACAAAAGCCGATTTTAAATCGGCTTTTTATATTATTCGAGCTCTGGGACTTCATCTTCTTTATCAGATATTTCTTGATGTTCGAGAGGATTCTTACTTATTTCCTGATACTCGATTCTATTTCGATAGATATCGCAAGCTAAATATATTGCATTTCGGAACGATACTTCGGATGCTTTTCCGATTCCAGCAATTTCGAAAGCTGTTCCATGTCCCGGAGATGTTCTTATAAAATCTAATCCGGCAGTATAATTAACCCCGGCATCGAAAGCAAGAGCCTTAAACGGAACTAATCCCTGATCGTGATACATTGCTAAAACAGCATCAAATTTTCTAAAGTTATCGCTACCAAAGAATCCATCGGCAGGATAAGGTCCAAGAGCTAAAATTCCTTCTTCGTTGGCTTTTTGTATGGTTGGAATTATAACATCAATTTCTTCTTGTCCGAGCAAGCCATTATCGCCCGAATGAGGATTTAATCCCATTACAGCAATCTTGGGTTTTATTATTTTAAAATCATGAACAAGAGCTTTATTCATAATTCTTAGTTTTTCGAGTATAGCTTCTTCGGTAATTGCTTCGGATACTTTATTTAATGGTAAGTGAGTTGTAACTACCCCTACTCTTAAATTATCGCAAACCATAAGCATCAACGAATCTTTCGAATTTGATTCTTTAGTAAGATATTCGGTATGTCCCGGAAAATCAAATTTATCCGACTGTATATTATCTTTATTAATTGGAGCCGTTACTAATACATCAATTTTTCCTTCTTTCAAATCCTCAACTGCTTTTTCGAGAGAAATAAGAGATGCCTCGCCAGCAATTGATGTTGATTTTCCTAATTCAACTCTAATATTATCATCTAAACAATTAATAATATTGGCTCGTTTAGGACTTGCCTCGTCAGCCGACTTTATATTGTTAAGGCTAAAGTTTCCGATATTTAATGCTTTACGATGATAAGCGGCTACTTTTGCCGATCCATAAACAACCGGGATACAAAAATCAAATATTCGAGAATCCATTAAGGATTTTATAATAACTTCGTAACTAATGCCATTAATATCTCCATGAGATATTCCTACAACAATTTTATTATGAATCATAGATTATTTTTTTCTAACATTTGTAAACAAAATTAAAGATAATATTTTTAATTATTCACTTATAATTGATTATTAAAGAAATCAAATAACAATCGCACAGGAATACCAGTAGCATTAAGTCCTCTATAGTTATCCGATTTCGACAAGAAACCACAACCGGCAATGTCTAAATGCACCCAAGGATAATTAACAAAATGTTGCAAAAACTTAGCAGCAGTTATAGCTCCTGCTTCACGACCTCCTATATTTTTAATATCAGCAATATCTGATTTTAGTGCATCAGCATATTCGTCCCATAAAGGAAACTCAACAATTCGTTCGCAAACATTTTGTCCTGATTCTTTTAGTTGTTCAAACTGGTCGTCGACAACATTACTCATAGCCACAATTCCGTAGTTACCAATGGCTATTTTTGCCGAACCTGTCAGTGTTGCAATATCAATAACCAATTCGGGATTATATTTCTTAGCAAAACTTAATGCATCAGCTAAAAGCAATCGCCCTTCGGCGTCGGTATTTTTAACTTCGACAGTTGCTCCGCTATGCATTGTAATAATATCGTCGGGAGCATAGGCATTTCCTCCGGGACGGTTGTCGGTAGCTGGCACCAAACCTATAACATAAACAGGTATTTGTGCTTTTGCAAGAGCATATATAGTTCCGGCCACAGCAGCCCCACCTGCCATATCCGATTTCATAGTTTCCATATAGCTACCGGGTTTTATATTTAAGCCTCCCGAATCGTAAACTACACCTTTTCCTACCAATACAAAAGGTTTTTCGTTTGTTGCATTTTCGGGTTTCCATGTAAGAATTGAGAAACTCGGATTATCAATGCTTCCTTGGTTTACAGCCAATAAACCATTCATTTTTGATGCCTCTATCTGGCTTTTAGATAAAACCTCGACATCGAAATTTGCTTCTTGCCCTAATTTTTGAATTTGTTCGGCTAGCTTTGTTGCATTTAAATAGGCTACTGGTTCGTTTACCAAATCGCGTGTAATATAAATCGCTTCGATCAGAATATTCAACTCACTAATTTGCTCTTCGGTAATTGCCTTGCTATTTACATATATCTCTTTCAATAGATTTCGTTTACTCTCTTCGTCTGAGAAATATTTCAGAAACTGATAGTGACTTAAGGCTAAGCCCTCGGCAAAAGCAATTATATACTCTGCATCGTTGCATAAATCAACAATACACAAATCGGTATGTTTATTCTTTTTTATTTCTGGATAGAAATTTCCTGCAGCACGTCTTATTTTCTCTTTTATTTGAGATTGCTCTTTATTTTCTTCGATAAAATAGATATAAGACCATTTGTAGTATGAGTTTATTACAACAGATGTTTGTTTATCGGTATTTTGAGCTTTTATATATTCGAATTCGCTCGGCGAAAATGGATATTTTTTCAAATCGTCGATGTTTTTAACCAAAAAAACTGCTGCAGAGTCGATCTTAAACTCAGAAACTTGAGAAATTCTAATATCAATCATATCTTATATTATTAGTACTAATTAATAAACTCGTTGCTACACTATTTATTCTGTAAGTTTGAGGAAACAGAATAGTTTGTAAAGGTAGTAAATTTGATCTTAGCTCTTTATTTTTTAACTCATCGCGAAAGCTTATTTTATTTATTATTTTTGTTGTTAACATAATTTCACTTCGTGAGAAATAAATTTTAACTCACACGATCGGGCTATAATTGGAGCGAGTATAAATAAAACACTCCTTACTGAAAAGGAATTTTAGTAACAGAAAATTAATGGATAGTAAATTTATAAACAGATGAAAGAATTATTAGAAGACTTATATAAAAAAGCTCTTAATAAAGAATCTTTAACTATAGACGAAGGTTTGTTCTTATACGAAAAAGCTCCATTACAAGAATTGGTTTTTGTAGGAAATGAATTAAGAAAGAAATACAAACCCGACAATGTTGTTACTTGGCAAATCGATCGCAATGTAAACATAACAAACTCGTGTGTTTCGCAATGTAGATTTTGTAATTTTTACAAAAAGCCTAACGATAAAGATGTTTATATTACTACTCTGGAACAATACAAAGAAAAAATAGAAGAGTTATTAAGTTTAGGAGGAAATCAGTTATTACTACAGGGAGGTTTGCATCCAAAATTAAAGCTTGATTTTTACACAAAGCTTTTTCGCGACTTAAAAAAAATGTATCCTAATATTAAACTACATGCTTTAGGACCTCCAGAGATTGTTCATATTGCTCGATTAGATAAAATATCGTATAAAGAAGTTTTAACAAGCTTAATAGAGGCTGGCTTAGATAGTTTGCCCGGAGCTGGAGCTGAGATATTATGCGACAGAGTGCGACAAAGTATATCGCCAATAAAGGCCAATACCCAACAGTGGCTTGATGTTATGCACCAAGCTCATAATTTAGGATTAGTAACATCGGCAACAATGATGTTTGGGCATATAGAAACAAAACGCGAACGTATAAAGCATTTAGCTGAGATACGCAAAACTCAAGCCCAAAAGCCCAAATCGGCGCCCGGGTTTCTTGCTTTTATTCCTTGGCCTTTTCAGGATAGCAACACAGTTTTGCAACGCGAATTTGAGATACACAACCGAGTTAGTGCCGAAGAGTATATCAGAACAATTGCTATTAGCCGCATTATGCTAAATAATATTGCTAACATTCAGGCTTCGTGGTTAACAGTAGGGAAAGATACTGCACAATTGTGTTTACATGCCGGAGCAAACGATTTTGGATCGATTATGATTGAAGAAAATGTGGTTTCGGCTGCAGGAGCCAGTTATAAATTTGATGCCCAAGGAATCCAAAATGCAATTAGCGAGGCTGGCTTTAAGCCCCAATTGCGTAATCAGAATTATGAGTATATTGACTATAAGCTAAGTTAACTTTTGACAATTTTTCCGAGAGCTTCCATTAGTTGGGGTTTGTCTTTTAATCCAATTTTTGCTACAGCAAAAAACTCGCTCATCCAATCGTCGATTTTAGCGAAAGCAATATCTTTTGCTTTGGTTGCATTTTGCGACTCGCCTTTTTCGCGTAGATATTCGCTACGAGCAGTTTCTACTTGGGTAATTAATGTTTTAGCAGCGCTTAATTCGCTTAAAGTAATTTTAAGGCGAGCTAATTTGCTTTGAATTACGGTATCGGTTGTAGCGATATTGTAAAATTTTTTAGCTACTTCCATTTTTGCTATTTGAGTACGAGGCATTGTCCCGGAGATAGCCAATTTGTCGGCAATAAGAGGGTCTTTACGAAAGATTATTTTTGCTTTTTTGCGATGTAATACATAAATACTCTCTAACTCGGTTCTTTTTTTACTAAAGACAGCATATGCTTCGGAGGTTTCATCGTCTTCGGAGCGATTATGCTCGAAAGCTAATCGTGTTTGGGCTAAAATAGACTTACCCTGACTGATTGTGACGGAGTCGTAGCCAAGTTCGGCAAGAGTTTCGGCAATTTTAGGTTGAGTTTGGGCATTTTCTAATGCTACTCTGTAGAGTTCTAAAGTTTCGGCATCGTTTAACTTTGTGCGTGAAGCCATAATTGTTTTATTTTTGAATTACTACTAGATACAAATTAAATTTTCGGAGTTACATTTGCATTTTTCTGACTTACATCTGTATTTTTCTAGACTACATTTATAATTTTCTTAATTACATTTCTGTTTTTAATACTTGCAATTGTATTTTTCGGTGTTACATTTACATTTACCTGACTTACATCTGTATTTTTCTAAATTGCATTTATAATTTTCTTAATTACATTTCTATTTTTCATGCTTGCAATTGTATTTTTCGGGATTACATTTACATTTTTCGTGGTTGCATTTCTATTTTTCTTTATTACAATTGTGTTTTCCGAAGATACAAATTTTATTTACCTTGTTTCTTTGTGTAAGAATATGTTAGTTATTGCTTTTTTCCCGATTTAAATTTAGATATTTTCTTTTATCTATCTAATATATCGCATGAAATACTTTGTTTTAGGATTGGATAAATGATTTATACCAAAAGAATATCAAAATACTCTCGATGGATCGAGTTAGTTTTTTTTCTAATGTAGTTATAAACTACTCTTTACTTTCGGCAAAGTTTATTCATCTAGTCTCTGTACTTGATACTCGCATCTTACCACTTATATCTTATATCTAATATCTTGTGTCTTAACACTAAATCTGTCTTATAAGCAAAACCAACCCAATATAAGGGTTGGCTGTTTGTTCTTTTGTAATGACATTTTAGGGTATTACAGTGTGAATTGAGTTTTTTTGAGTATTTTTCTTTAATTACCTAAAAGAAAAAGACTGCCTTTTGGGGCAGTCTCTACTTCTAGGATATTTGGATGGGTGTTAAATTTTCGAATCACTAGTAAATTTAAATTGTCCTTTTATATCCCAATTTTTAGTAGTTCTGTTCCATTTGTATTCTGTCTTTTCTGTCATGTAACCTTTCTG
>JAKSCO010000039.1 GCA_022360575.1 Bacteroidales bacterium
AAACTCAAGGTTCGCTGATATTTTTATAATAAAATTTACGAAATAGGCTTTATCGCGCATCCCAAGTCGTATCGATGATAGGTTCTTTACTCTGTTTTTTGTTTTTGCTTCGATACTGAGGGATGCTTACTTCTCCTATCCCCACCCAGCCTATTTCTTATTTTATGGAAAAAAATCTCAGAATAACCAATCTTTATTCTGCTTGTGAGTGCTTTTTTTTATAAATCCGTTAAACCTTACAATTACCGGCGGGGGGATAAACTGAAAAACACATTATTGAAAAACTTGTATTGCAAATACGGAAACAGAATTATCGAAATTTGTCGATTTCAGAACCCTTCATGATTTCAAGATATATTAAAAATCATGAAGGGTTGATGAAAAAGGAAACGAAAAAATCTAGGCAGCCAAGCTCGCTTACCCAGGCTCTACTTGTGAGTGCCTTTTTTAATAAAACATCAAGACAACCTTCATTACTTTTAATCTCAATACTTGATACTCATATCTTGATCCTAAAATCTCAAAAAACAGAAAAAATACCAATCAAAAGATTTTAAATAATATAAAGCGAAGTCAGAGACTTCGCTTAGCGGTTTCATGAATCGACGATAAATAAACTTTGATTAGCGGGGTATAATTATTTCTAAAGCCTTTAATATCTCAGCATTTGCATCAAAATTATATTTTTTATAGTCTTCCCAAGTCATTTCATAGTCGGGTCTTAATATTTTTGCAGATTCCGATTCTTCATCAAATAAAATTTGCTTCGAATTCGAAATGGTTCCCTTTATTTTTGTTTTAGGTAAAGTTAATCTTGTCGATTGCATATATGTATTTCCGGCTTGTCGAGATGCTACACCAACAATAGTAGTTCGTCCCAGTTTTTTCATGAAATAAGTAAAATGATATGCTGCACTAAAGGTTTTTGGAGAACAAAGAACAATTATCTGTACATCCATAAGCAGCGGTGTTTTATTTATATATTCTGATCCAAATCCGTTAAATCCATTTTTAACTTTTTGTACTTTTTGTGCAAGACTCATATCAGCTCCAAAATTTCCAAACGGATAAAATAAATACTCCTTTATATTTTTATTTTTCATATAAGCTCTATAATCATCAATGTTTTTAGCCCCGCTTTCTTGCAAATACAAAGAAGATACTCTGCGTACCCAATTAGCTTCGAAATCAAAATTTAAATACTTATTACCATATAAAATATACAAAAGCGAATTAACTAAAGGGGTCATTCCACCGCCATTATACCTAAGATCAATAATTAGATGTTTGGCTTTATTCGCTTTAATATCTTTCGATAAATGATAAAATTGTTCATATAATGCAGGTATATTTTTTATATCCTGTAAAGTATTTCCTGTTGGGTTATTTTCGGAATATGTATAAGCCCAATCAATATCTCTTTTTACCCACTTAGGATTATTCTTATAAGTATTTTCAACTATTTCGCGTCCTAGCATACTATTCCATCTAAAATATGCTACTTTTTTATTCTTGCCCAACATCTTATAAAATATCAAGCCATTAGCTTTTTTAAATTTTATTGTAGATTTTTCAGCCATAAATTCTACATTTTGCTGAAATAAAGGTTCTATTGTCTCTTCAATACCATCCGAATTTTTTAAAGTAAGTTTAAGCTTTGTCGTTCCGAAAAACTTATCGGCACGAGACGGATTTAAAATACAACGACTCAAAGCATTGTATCTGCCCGACATATTCTCTGTTGGCTCAAAGTATTTCACTCGATTTAACAAATCGTTTACAGAAACATTATTTACTTTAACTAAAAAGCTACCAATATATTTAGCATATTTCTTACTTGCATTATGAATAAACAAACCATCAGCAGATATTTTAAATTGTATCGGAAATTGTAATGATAATTCATCTTTAGATTTTGGAAAAAATATCATAGTATGTCCATCATTTAAGTTTGATAAAAACCGATTGCTTAGCAAAACAAATTGCTTATCTGTCATATTTTCCGAAATCGCTGCTGCCGTTTCTTGTTTTGCTCTATTAAAAGCAATTGCACCTCCAAATCCCTTATAAGGCTCGGGATGTGTTTCTTGTAATTTCGCTACAAGATATTCAAAGTCAGATAAGTATTTATTCTCTTTTTTTATACCCTGACTAAACGACATAGTACATATAGTACTTAGAATAAGTATTAAGATCTCTTTCATTTCTATATTATTATATAATTTGGTGCTATGTAGCTACTATCGTGCCAAAACAAATAAAACATATATCTACTGTATATTGTGGGTTAGGGAAAATAAATTAATAATTAAAAAATGTACAGAATACGTCACTATATCGACGCATTGTATACAGATTTAATGAATGAAACCTTTATAGAAATTTATACTACGGAAAACATATTGATTATTTAAAATATTAGTCAGAAGACTAAAAATTATATAAAACGAAGTCAGAACTTAGCGGAGTGATCTCATGAATCAAAGATGAATAAACTTAGCTTAGCAACTGAAATTTTTCGATAAACATTGCCGTATTTCCTCTCAAACTAGAGGTATTTACAACATCGAATTTTGTTATGAACTTAAAATTAGCTGTATATCTCTTTCAAACTAAAGAGAACTACGAGCTGGAGCTATAAACCTTTAATATAAATAAACTATTTCATGAGCTTCAAAACTACTCAAATTAAGTTTATTCGAGGCATATGCTCATACTATTTTCGTAAAGTATGGTCTTTTTTCTATCTCTTAATCGTATTTTTCAAATATTTCTCTTTCGGCTTACAACTGGCAACCAAACCATGGTTTTATAATTGTATACAAAACACCGTTTCGGTATTTACTTCCGATTGTACCGCTACAATTCCTTTATGTAAGCTTATTATTTGTTTTACTAAACTTAAACCAATACCTGTTCCGCTTTCTTTGGTGGTATAAAATGGAGTAAACACATCCTGGATTTTTTCAGGAGCAATACCTTTTCCGTTATCTTTTATTGATATTACAATATTATCACTCGAACGTTCTAATTTTACGCATATTGTACGATAATCTACAGATTCGGTAGCCTCTATAGCATTCTTTAACAAATTTACAACGGCCTGTTCTAACAACTTTTCGTCGGCCTCTAAATATATGTTTTCTTTAATATCAAAATTGGTTGTAATATTATTTATACTAAAATCTTCTTTAAATATTCCTACAACATTATGCATCAACCCCGAAATATCAACTTTACTCAAACTTAGCTCCCCTACCCTTATTAGCTTTTTATAATTTTCAACAAACTGAATTAAGCTTTTACTTCGTTTCTCTATAAGCTCAATATCTTCAATAGCCTCATCAATAATTAAACTATCCGAAAAAGTCTTTTTCTCTTCGTTTAACGAACGTCGAATAGCGTATGTTAAATTGATTATAGGTGTAATCGAATTCATTATCTCGTGGGTTAATACACGAATAAGTCTCTGCCACGATTCTAGTTCTTTTTTATCGAGTTCGGCAGTAATATTTTGCAACGAAACTAAATACAAATTCTTCGAATTGATTTTAATTAGATGTTTCTGTACAAACAATTCGTTAAAAATATTGCTCTGAGACACTTTTATACGAAAACCTTCGTTAAGATTCGACGATAGAACTTTACTCACAAATTCAGGGTTTAACTCATCAAGCTCGTTTAGAGTTCTTATTTTATTTTTCCGTACCAGAGATGCCAAAGCCGAATTTGAAAGCTGAATCTCATGATTTTCATCAAATGCTATTAAAGCAATATTTATATTCTCTACTACAAATTGTAGAAACTGATATTGCTTTTCTTTCTCTATTCTGATATCGTTTATTAGGCTTGCAGTATTATTTAAAATCTTAGCTAACTCAACAAAATTACCTCTTAAATTAGTAGAAAAACGATATGCCGAATCTTTAACATTAATTGATTCTAGAAATAGAATAAGCTCCTTATTTATTTTATTGAATGATTTAATTAAAAGACCAATCTGAATTATTATTAAAACAATTAATACAAACTTAGTATAAAGCTTCTGATCGAGATATATAATAAGACCTAATACAAAACTTGTAATAACAATAAACACTATTCGCAAAACTAAAATCAGGGTTACACTTTTTTTATATTCCATGTTTAGCCATTTTTGAGTATAAAGATGTTCTTGATATATCTAAGAGCTTAGATGCTTTAGATATATTCCCTTTACTTTTTTCTAAAGCTTTTTCTATTGCTAATTTCTCTAACGAATTCAGATTTAGAGTAAATAAATCGTCCGACTCAGATTTTGTTTTTACAGGAAACAAGTCGGTATTACCAATAATATTACTTTCGCTAAGTATGCTCACTCGCTCTATTATATGTTTTAATTCGCGAATATTACCTGGCCAATTATAATTTAACATACTATCAACTGCCTGCTTATTAAATTTTAAATTCGGTTTATTGTACCTATAAGCATAACGATTCAGAAAATACTCGGCAATAGTAAGCACATCATCTTTTCGGTTTCGTAAAGGCGGAACTTTTATTTCTATGGTATTTATTCTGAAAAACAAATCTTTGCGAAACAATTGCTCTGCAATCATTCGATCTAAATCTTTATTTGTAGCACATAGCAGCCTTACATCAAACTTAACTGGTTTTGATGCTCCTACCGGAGTAAACTCGCGATTTTGAATTACTGTAAGTAATTTTGCCTGTAGCGATAAAGGTAAATTTCCAATTTCGTCTAAGAAAAGGGTTCCGCCCGAAGCTGTTTCTATACGCCCTATCTTATCTTCTTTTGCATCGGTAAAAGCACCTTTTACATGCCCGAACAACTCACTTTCGAATAAATTCTGATTAATCGTATTCAGATCTACACTTAAAAAAATCTGATTTTTACGCTCCGAATTTTGATGAATCTCACGAGCAATAAGTTCTTTCCCTGTCCCATTTTCGCCAAGAATCAGAATATTAGTATCGGTTTTAGCTACTTTTTTAACTAAATCAAGCACCTGAGCAATAGCTTCGGAGTTTCCAATAACAGGATCAAGTCGATTGTCAATCTCTTGTTTTACACTTTCGGTTACTTGCTTTAACTGTTTTACTTCTTTTTTTGTTTTACTTAATTCTATTACATTTTGCAGTGTAGCTATTAATTTAGGAGGCTCCCATGGCTTTGTTATAAAATCTGAAGCTCCTTTTTGTATAGCCTTAACAGCAACCTCTATATCTCCATAAGCAGTAATTAATACTACCGACATATTGTTATCTATTTTCTTTATACGCTGCAACCAATACAATCCATCGCTCCCCGACTGATCACCTTCTGTAAAGTTCATATCAAGCAGTACAAGATCAATATTATTATCACTTAAAATACTTGGTATTTTCTTGGGATCGCTAGCTGTCATAATTTTTTCGAAATCAAATTTAAGCATCCTTTGTAAGGATTTTAATAAGTCGAGATTATCATCTACAATTAATATCTCACCCTGCTTCATCTGTTTATTTTTTTATTATTTATTAATTTACTACTCTTTACAATCCTTTCCTGTAAAGAATATTTTTGATCTTCGCTCTCACAAATTTCAAACCTACTCATAAACTAAGCAAAGCCATCTAATGAACCTTGCAAATAACCTCCATTATTTTAGTCTTAGTAATCGATACCCATGATCCTAAAAATAAATTATCATGAAGAGTTTATTCTATTTTTCTTTTACTTTGAGTAAAATTATTAAAATTGTACAGAATACGTCAATATGATGACGTATTCTGTACAATTTTTGTTGATTGTTTATTTTACGTTACCTATAACATACTGAGTATATATATACTATTTACTTTGGCACAATAGTAGATAATAACAACAAATCATTAATTATTTGTTATGTTAATAAATTATATAAAAACTGCTTATCGTAATATTATACGAGATAAAATCCAAACCCTTATTAATGTATTAGGCTTGGCTATAGGAATGACTTGTGCTATATTAATATTTCTTTGGGTACAAAATCAAACCAACTACGATAAATGGCAAAAAAATAAAGAGAACATTTATCGCTTAGAAACAAAAACATGGGTTACTATGCCTCCCTATTTAGGTAATTTAATAAAAGATTTACCAGAAGTAAAAAATATGGCTCGTCTTTATTTTTGGCGAAAACCAACTATAACTTATAAAGAAAATATTTACAATACTCGGAAATTCTTGTATGCCGACAGTACACTCTTTGATATTTTCAACTTCGAATTTATTTATGGGAAACCCGAGAATGCTTTAAGAAAACCCTTTTCGATTGTCTTAACCGAAAATATGTCTTCAAAGATTTTCGGAAAGGAAAATCCTGTAGGGAAAGAAATTTTGCTAGACAACAAACATCCTTATATTGTTAGTGCAGTTATTAAAAACATTAAGAATTTGCATTTCGATTTTAATGCTGTAACTGCAGCACAAAATATAAATAGAATAAACGGAAATAATAATTTTCTCGAGGCTCATAGTAATAATTGGTTGATTTACTTATTTTTAAACTCTAATGTAAACACTAATCATCTAACTAAAAAAATTAAGAAACTCGTTGAAGAATACCATAATATTAAAGAACTTAGCGAAGATGACTATTTTTTATTACGTCCATTCGAAAGTATCTACTTTGAAAGAGGGCTTCCATATGAGAATCATATAAAACATGGGAATATTAGTTTGGTAATAATTTTTTCTGCTATATCGTTCTTAATTCTATTAATTGCTTGTATTAATTTTATTAATATAACAACAGCTAAAGCTAATTTGCGCGAGAAAGAAATTGCTGTCCGAAAAATACTTGGTGCCACTAGAAACAGAATTGCCAAACAATTTTTAGGAGAAACATTATCATTAGTTATTATAGCTCATGTATTAAGCATTGTTATTTTAGAACTTATACTACCCACTTTTAACTCTATTATTAACGAAAATATATCATTCAACTACTTTTCGGCTCAGTTTATTTTTATTGCTACTGGCACAATTACTATAACAACACTATTAGCTGGTTTTTATCCTTCATTATATCTATCCTCATTAAACCCCATATTACTATTAAAAGGTAAATCGGGACAAAACAAGAAAGGAAGTTTCAGAAAAATACTTATGCTTATACAATTCTCGGTTTCAATATTTTTAATTATTGCAACAATAGTTATAGGCAAACAATTAAATTTTGTTTTAAATAAAAATTTAGGATGGAACAAAGACAATATTCTATTTTTTGAAACAAGAAATATGACGGTAACACAAGATGCATTTAAAAAGAAACTATTTGAAAACCCTAACATAAAAAATATAAGTTTTATAATGCAGCCTCCTGGTGGAATAACTAATACATGGACTTGGGATTATAATGGTGAATCTTGTCCAGCCAAAATAGTTAATACCGATCCTGATTTTATTTCAACTCTAGGTCTTAAGCTTATCGAAGGTCGTAATTTTTCGTATGATAATCCTGCTGATTATAAGAAAATACGAGTAATCGTTAACGAAACATTAGTAAAAAAGTTAAATCTTAAAAATCCAATCGGAACACTCGTAGAAGAAAATCATATAGAGATTATTGGAGTTGTTAAAGATTTTAATTTTAATTCGCTGCATAATAAAATCGACCCTCTGGGAATTCGTTGGTATCCCTATTGTGGTACAGCTTGTGTTCGTATATCTGGGAACAACATACCCAAAACAATAAAATATATCGAATCGATACATAACGAAATGTGTCCTAAGAGTATTTTTGAATACAAATTTATGGATGACACTTTTGCTAAACAGTATGAAAATGAAGTACGGCAATCGAAAATATTAATATTTTTTGCGTGCCTTACTATATTTTTAGCTGCCTTAGGATTATTAGGTATGTCGACATTTATAATAACAACTCGTATAAAAGAAATTGGTATACGAAAAGCTTTAGGCTCATCGACAACAAGCATAATAAAGTTAATACTAAATAATTTCGTAACATGGGTGTTTATATCCTTCGTTATTACATCGCCAATATCTTATTGGTTACTCATTAAATGGCTTAATCAATATCCTTACAAAACAGTTATTAGTTGGTGGGTTTTTATTGTAGCTCTTATAATTACATTATCAGTAGTACTAATTACTATTGGATATCAAATAACCAAAGCTGCACGAACAAACCCAGTTGATTGTTTACGCTACGAGTAATAAAATAGATTGTTTTCTACATAAAAAAGCTCTGATACATTACTGTTCAGAGCTTTTTATATAATTTATTTTAGATATAACTATCGAATCCGATCCATACTGCGAATTAAAGCCTCATCTTTCCCTATAGATCTAACTGCTAAATAAGTTAATATTATTGCTACGAAAGGGAAAACTGCAACTATTTTATAACTAACAATCCCATCTAATTGCTTCGAAAAATTTTGAATATAATAATAGTTTAATCCAAGATATCCAAACATCAAAACAATATTAAATATATTTAGTCGTATTTGAAGTATCCGCTTTTTGTACAAAAAAATCGAAACAAATGCAATTAAGACTATTACAACTAACAATACTATAGGAGGAACTATCTTCAAATACATTCCTTCTTCGCTAAATTTTGATAAACCGTTAAAATTGAATATAAATAGTTGACTATCGGAACTCATCAATTCTGCATAAGGATAAGCAAAAATTGTAGCCATTAAAACTGTAACAACTAATAAATAAACAGATTGAACTCTTTGAATCATAACTCTTTAATCAATATAAATTTAAAATATCCCTATTAACTACTCACAAAATTAGAGCTTTTAAATTAAAATCAATATTAAAATGTAAATAAAACCAGATAAAAAGATTTTTAATTCTTCTCATCTTTTATACTTTATAAACACAATTTGATTCTGAATAAAAGACTCCTTTTTCGATCTATATAAACTATCTATTTCTTAGCTTACAGATAGCTTCTTTAAGATTTTCTAAAGCCCTTATAAGTGTCGATTTTGGACAAGCAATGTTCATTCGCATAAATTGTTCTCCTCCTGTTCCGAATGTATCACCTGCATTAAAACCTAACTTCGCTTTTTCAATCATAAATTTTTTCAAGGCTTCGCTATCCATATTCAACTTAGAACAATCGAGCCAAACCAGATAAGTTCCTTCGGGTCGAATAAATGTTACTTCTGGAATATTCATTTCAATATAATCTTGAGCATAATCAAGATTATTCGATAAATAATCAAGCAGTTGACACAACCACTGATCGCCATGATTATAAGCTGCCACAGAAGCTACTGAACCAAATACATTTCCCATCCCAACATGCAATACATCAAGCACCTTATCGTATTTATCTTTTAATGCTTTATTAGATGTAATAACCGATGATGTAGCTAAAGCTGCCATATTAAATGTTTTGCTTGGAGCTATAAATGTTATTGTATTTTGAGCTATTTCGTCAGATAACGAAGCCATTGGTGTATACTCAAAACCTTTATATACTAAGTCACCATGAATCTCGTCAGAGAAAACAATAACATCATTTTTTAAACATAACTCACCCAATTTCTTTAATTCCTCTTTTGTCCAAACCGAACCTCCTGGATTATGAGGATTGGATAATATTAAAACCTTAGCATTTTTTAACTTAGGCTCTAAATCTTCGAAATCAATATAATATCGACCATTTCTTAAAACCAAAGGATTTTCTACCTGATTTCTTTCATTATTTTTTATAGCTCCAAAAAATGGGAAATATACAGGGGGTTGAATAATAATATTATCTCCGGGTTTAGTAAATGCCTGCACTGCCATATTTATAGCAGGAACTATCCCTGGACTAAATGAAATCCAATCAGAATTTATTTTCCATTGGTGATGTCGATATAACCAATTAACTATAGATTCATGATATGCTTTAGAACGAAAACTATATCCTAAAACTTCGTGTTTCGCTCTTTGTTGTATTGCCTGTATTATAAAATCGGGTGTTTTAAAATCCATATCAGCCACCCACATCGGAATTACCTCTTTATCTCCGAATATATCTGCTCGTAAATCAAATTTTACCGAATCGGTATTCTCTCTGTTTACGATTTCATCAAAATTATACTGCATAAAATTTTTAACTAATTAGTTGATATAATATTTTCAATTGTTAATGTATCAAAATACAATTGAAAAAGTTTTTAAGCCTCATTTGGTACAAATAATATTATAAATATTTATGAATTCAATTTATTCATAAATTTCTTAGTATTTATAATATACCTAGTATGTGTTCCCTCTCCTATTTTTCCTTCTTCATCCGAAGCAGTAACTGCAAATACCAGCTTTTTGCCATCTATTTCGCTTAGTTTAGCCGTACACCTTACTGTCCCTCCAACAGGCGTAGGTTTCAAATGTTTTATATTTATTTCGAAACCAACCGTATTGTGTTCATCATCTAAATATGAACTTACTGCTTTTAATGCTGCATTTTCCATTAAAGCAATCATAGCCGGAGTAGCAAATACCTCTACTAAACCCGACCCATACATAGCTGCTGTATCAGCATAATTAACCTTTTGTTTTACTGTATATTCTATTCCTACTTTTAAATCATCCATAACCGCTTCATAGTTTTTAAATTACGAAGCGAATATATTCCATTTTTAAGATGATTTAAAATTTTTTAATATGCTCTTAATTGATCTTTATCAATTTTGTAGAATTAATAGTTTCTTCTGAGTTTAATCTTATATAATATACACCTACAGGCAGGTCATTCATTTCAATATATAGAACTTGTTGTCCTTTTCTTATTGTTATATTTTTTACCAGAGTCCCTATGTTATTAAACAACTCTACCTTTACATCACGTTTTAAAGTTTCAGTAAATCTTATTGAAAAATAATCTGAAAAAGGATTTGGATATATTCTATAATTATTACCTAAATTAAATTGTTGCTCAACAGATGTCACAATAGAAAAATCCTCAATATAAGCAGTTTGATATATCTCATTTGATTGTTCATCTTGTAAAAAGACTATAGAAACTAAACTATCAGCATTCACCCCTTCAGGTATTTGCCAAGTATATATCATAACAACACTATCATTGTGATTCCACTGTCGCTCTATTAAAGTTCCTGCAGGATCAGGCAACATAGCCCTAAGAACATTTTGAATCACCATGCCCTCATGTTCAACGCTCTTCTCTACTACAGCAATCCTTGAACTTAAAGCAACACTAGGAATATCTTCTTTGGCTCTAATCTTTCCATAAACAGACAACTGCCTATCTTCAACTCCTTGTCGAACAGTAATATCATATTTAGTAACCTCTAATGCTCTTCTTCGTATATCAGAACTATGTAAGGTATTAATACTTGAATAATTAAAATGTCGATCTCCCCCATCAACTATTGAATAAGGAACCTGAGATACTCCATAATATAATGTCCGTGCACTAGGTCCTGCCGGATATAAGTTACTAATAGTATTTGTTGAAGGATAACTTGTAAAAAACTGAGACAAAACAACATCACTAGGGTTGTCTCGCACAATATCTTGAAGATCATCTTGAGTATTTACAAAATCAACTTCATTAGGATTTGCAAAATGTTCCAATAATATAATCCTACTTCTATCTGCTATTCGGAAATTATCTATTCCAAAACCTTCATTAATCCCATCATCATCTGATCCAAATACAAATCTAAACCTTACTCCTGATTGCCCCAATACATCTTCTAATCTATACTTAGCACTTCGCCATCGAATATTATCTAAGCTCAAATCAACTCCATCACCAGTCCAAACAATAGATTTTCCAAAATCTCCTACAGAATAGTTCGTAAAAGTATTAAACCAATTAACACCTTCTCCAGAAACACCTAATGAATTCCAAGTACTTCCACCTATATTATATTCAAGAACTACTCCATCACGATTAACTTGCAATGCAGAAATAAAATCGAAAGATAACATTGGTCTTTCTAAAGAAGCTAAATTAAAACATGGACTTGCTAAAACAGAAATCTCATTATTCGAATAATTTCCTTGTAAATTCGTAACATATGCATTCTGACCTCCTGCTGCTGTATTAATCAAAACCCCCGAAGGGACACCCCAATCCCAAGAATAGTTAGAGGTACTAGCTAGCATATCTGGACTCCATCCTGTAACTACAGGTTCTTGTTCAAAATTCTCAAAATATCCATCAGCATCTACAGTTATCGAAGGACGAATTGTTATCATTAAAGTATCCGAAATTATTCCACAAGACAAAGTATATTCGGTATAAGATACATCATATTGCCCTGGTGCATCATAAGTAAATTGTGGATGCATAAGGTCTGATATATCCTCAACTCCATCTCCTCCAAAATCCCAAACAACACTATCAACACCTGCTGTATCTGTATATTGTACTAAGTCAAAGGTTACAACTTCGCCAAAACATTCTTGATCCCAGGTAAAATCCAAATCAACAACAGAACCTATGAATATACTGCTATCCTTAGCGGCAATACACCCTTTATCTGATTCAAGTTCTAATTCAATAAAATTTCTTTGTTGAGATACTAATGAAAATTTCGGAGATTCTAATGTACTTGTTCTACTATTTCCTAATGCCGAAACAGACCAATTCCAACGAACAATATTATCTACAGCTGCAGTATCCGAAATAAAAGTTACTGAATCTAATGGTCCTGAAATACATGTTCCACTCAATCCAAAACCAATTGATGGAACTCTATTTAATGTTACAATAGAATCAACAGATTTAATACAACCTGTACTTGTTCGAGTAAATGTATATGTTATTGTATTATCTCCTACTTGCGAATTTATTGGGTTAAACACTCCTACAGGATCAGTAATACCATTACCTGTAAAAGCTCCGTCACCAATACCAGCTCCATCTGATGTTCCAACAAGGTTTACGTCAACATTTGAATTTATACAATACTCATCATCTAGATTCAATATTGCTAAGTCACCTATAGAATCAACAGTAAAAACCGTGTCTAAATTAAACGATACACCACTTTGAGTATAAACAAATCGCATCATATGATCTCCACTTCCAATATCCGATGGAATAAAAGCAATACTATCAGTCCCAATAACATTTGAATATACTACTCCATCAATATAAAACGTACCTGGAGTCCCATCTCCATTCTGAGTAACAACACCTATAGTGTCAGCTACTCCATTAAAATAACAATATTGGTTTTTTCCATTATACTTATTGAAACCTGTAAAATAACCTAATGCTTCGTTTATAGTAAATATTGCTGTATCTGTATTCATACATCCATTACCATCTGTATAAGTATAATATGCCGTATCAATACCCAAACCTACAAGATTAGGAGTAAAAATTGCTGTTCCATTATTTTGATCGTTCATAAAAGCCGGAGTAAAAGAACCTGCAGGGATACTTGGAGATCCTTGTATAGTTTGTGCCGGATCATTAATATTATAAAGATCATTCATTTGTATATGTACAAAAGGCAATGAATGCACTGTAAAATAACTCAAAGTTGTATCACTATAACAACCATTTGGTGTTTCATAAAAATACCTTAAATCATAACTTCCAGGATCTAAAGAATCTGGATAGAAATACATACCATTTCCATTAGGATCATTAACAAAATAATCACTACTTGCCCCTGAAAATATAAATGTTCCTGTACCTCCAGGCGGAGTTAAATTAACTGCGTTAACAAAAACAGTATCGTAATCTTCACAAAAATCAGATAAGGGAGGGATTCCTACATTAGGCTGTAGAGATTCTATAGTAAAACTCTTTACTACTGTATAATCAATCCCATACTGACTATAATCATAGTTAACATTATATGCTCCTCCTGTCAATTGTTGTATATTAATACTTGCAGCATTATCTCCAGTTGAACTTAATGCTGGACTAGGAGGATCTAATGTAAAAGTCCCTACAATAGAAGGATCATTTAATACCGTTGCTGATATAGTAAAAGACGACTCGTAATCACAATACCAATCATCTCCATTCTGAAAACTAATTTCTGCCTGAGAATTAATAACAGTAAGTTCTACTGTGTCTGTATCAGAACACCCTGTAACTGGATCAGTATAAGTATATATAATTTCATGAGCACCTATTCCTGCTACAGATGGATAAAAAGCATCATTAGCCTGCACAACACCACTTCCAGAAAAAGTACCTCCTGAAGGACTTCCATGCAAAATATCATGTACTGCATTCAAATTATAAGTTTGATCTGTTGCTGGCGATGTTATATCAACATTGGGTATATTTCTTACGTTAACAGTAGCACTACTAGGCGTAACATTATTAGTAACAATTCCATTTACATCAGTAACTTGAGTTACTCTATAGGTTTTTATATCAGGATCCGCAATTCCATTTTCGTCAACTCCTGTTACAGAATATAAATGCGGTGATGTATTAATTCCTGTCACAGATGTCGTTGTGGTTCCATCACTGACTTGTATTTGCCATGGAGGATTTCCTGTTAACTGTATAATCAAATCAACAGTTGCTTGATCACAAACCTCATATGTACCAGAAGTAGATGCAGTAGGTGGCACCATATAGATTGGATCATTTGGTTGGTTTATCGTAGTTGAATAAGGAGCAGATCGATTACCAGCTCCATCCTCTAAAACCAAATTATTTAATGTATAAGAAGCTCCTGCCAAAATATCGGCACCTAAATTACTTACTGTAAAATTAACGGTATAAGTTGCATTGTTCGTTTTTGATAAAGAATGTAAGCTGAGCCCTGCAAGATCTCCTGAAACTAAAGAATAAACATCAGCATCTGATGAAACATTTATAGTTGTCGTATATTGTGTTCCATTTATTTTTGTTGTCTGAGGAACTGTATAGTTAGTTATCGACGGAGGATTAGCATCAATCGTTTTTTGAACGTCCGTACCATTAACTGTAGCACTTTGATTTCCTGCTGCATCGGTTGCTACAACTGACGTTAATTGTAATGCTGAAGACTGATCTGAATTTCCTTGAGTTACAGTATACGTTGCTGTGTAAGTATCTCCTCCATTAGAAGTACTCCACGATATAGTTTGTCCATTATATGTAGTTGGCGTTATTGTTAATCCTGGATCTAATCCTGCAACATCCACGGTAAAGGTAATCTGGTCTCCTATTTTTAGAACTCCAGCTGAAGTAGCATCAGATGTAACAGACGAAATAGAAGGAGCATTAGCATCAATAGCTGCCACAACATCAGTTCCATTAACAGCTACACTTTGATTACCTGCTGTATCTGTAGCTGTAACATTTGTTAGTTGCAAAGGGGTAGTCCTATCAGAATTTCCCGCAACTACAGTATAAGTCGCCGTATAAGTATTTCCGCTATTAGTGGTACTCCAAGTTATTGATTCTCCATTATATTGAGTAGGAGATATAGATAAATCGACCTCTGAGGTTACAATATCAACTGTAAATACAATATTTTCTCCTATCTTAACAATAGTATCCGATACTGTCGGGGTTGAAGTTACACTACTAATTACAGGAATAGTTGCATCAATCCCCTTCTGAACATTAGTTGTACTTTGGGCTGTACTTGTATTTCCATTAGCATCTTGTACAACAACAGATGTTAACTGTAAAGGAGTAGACTGAGACAAATGTCCTGCATCAACTACATATTGGGCAACATAGGTATCTCCACCATCAGAAGTACTCCAAGTAATAGTTTGACCGTTGTATTGTGTTGGTGATATAGACAGATCACCCTCTGCTTCAAAAATATCAATAGTAAAAGTAATCGATTCGCCAATTCCTAAAGATCCATTACCCGAAGCATCAGAAGATACACTGGTAACTACAGGAGGTGATCGGTCGGCTGCCGAGGCTAATGTAAAATTCGAAAGATTCGAAATTGAACTTCCTGTATACCTATAATAAACGACTCCATTACCTGTTGTAAAATCAGGAACAAAATTTACTCGTACATATTTATCATCTGTCACATTAGTTGTAGAGGTTATTCGTGAAACAGAGGTACTATAACTTGATGCTGTTACTGGTGATGAAAAATTAGGAGTTAAAGAAAATTCCCATTCGCCATTTGTAACTGTACTCGTTTCAAAGTCCAAATCTGTAATTGCTCCAGAAAACTCAAACTCTATCGCATCAAAATAACCATCAGAATCCAAATCTACAGCTATGGAATTACTTATTGATATTACCTGAGCAAAACCTTGATTGAAAAATAGAAACAAAAACAATGTAACTCCAAAACTTAATTTCTGTATTATATTTTTTCTTATCCTTAACATAACGAAAACATGTTAATTATATTAAAATTCACCATCAGCATCAACCTTCAACAAACAAATCTGTTCATTCCCTTCAAAACCAGAACTTCCAACTATAACAAAACCTCCATCTCCAGATCTTTCTATCGAATATAATAATTGAGCATCATAACCACCATAGGACTTCTCTTTTAGAATCTCTCCATCAAAATCTATTTTAACAAAATATGTACGTTCAACTGTTCCTGTATTTTGATTTCCCACTAATACAAGAGCATCATTTGTTTTTATTATATCAGAAGCAAAATCACGAGTTCCTGTAGTACCATATGCTTTAGTCCAAATTACATTATGAATATCTTGTCCTAATTTTGCCACATACACATCAACATTGCCTCCTGCTATATTTTCGATAGAACCAGTAATTACATACCCATCTTCATTTGACCGAACAATAGACGTTCCTTCATCGTTATTAGCACTACCATAAGTAAACTTATCATTTTCATTTCCAGCTAAATTTGTTTCGATTACAATAATATTATTTGCAGCTTGTCCTGGTTCGTTAAAACTATTCGTTGTTCCAACAATAACATAACCATTTCCAATATTTATAACATCGCCTGCGATATCTATTCCTGCCCCACCAAAACTATTCTCCCATTCAACATTTCCTGCATCATCAACCTTTATCAAAAAAATATCATTAACTCCCTGTGGATTATTATTAACAGCATTTGCTCTGTTGGTATTACCAACAATAATATAGCCAGAGTTAGCTTTTGCTAAAGAAATACCTTCATCATCCGAAGTATTTCCTATGAGTTTTTCCCATTGTAATTCTAGATCAGAATTATATTTCCCTAAATAAATATTTTTATTAGTATTTACTGTATCATAACAAGTTCCTAGCAATAAAAAATTCTCACTATTAATAACGAGTAATTTTGCTGCTTCATCATTACCACCATCTCCTACTCTTAAAACCTTCTCTTGATTCCCAAATTTATCAGTTTTTATAACACCAATATCTTTATGCATACTATCTTGGGCTATAATCGTCGCTGCAATTAAATATCCATTGTCAAATACTTTTACATCTTTTCCAATATCTACATTATTTGCCCCAAATAATTTCATAAAAGTATCAGCTTGTTCTGAACTTATATCAAGATTATCACAATTATAAAATATAAAAACAAGTAATATTAATAATATGCTTTTAAATTTACTCATACTCTATTTTTTTCGTCGTTTTGTACTATAAAATGGTAAAATATATCCTATTGATACATATGCATTATTTACAGAAAAATCATCATCAATGTAATTGTAATACCATATCTTTTCATCATTATTAAATCTTTTTTCGCTATTTACAAGATTAAATAATCCATAGCTATACCTAATATCTATCATTAAGTCTCCTTTTTTCAGATCAAAGCGAATTCCTGCTCCTCCCAAAGCCGAAAAAGTTAAGGCATTTCTTTCTTCCAAAATATCTACATCAACACCTGTTAGATCACTGTTGCTTTCAATCCCCATATAGGTTCTTTTCACACTTGCTTTTGCAGATAGTAAATAATCAACAGCTACTCCTAGCCTTAAGAAAGGACGGACTTTCCCTAATTCAAATTCATATGTAGCCGATATAGGAATGGAAATATAATTTTGATTTTCAGTATAATTAATTTCCGAGTCAAGTTGTTTGAATGTATTATTAAATGTTTTTATAACAAATAAACCATCAAGGCAAAATTCAACTTTATTCGTCACATAACGTTTAAATTGCAATCCAAATTGATAACCAATACCCGAAGCTGTATACTTAGGCGAATACTCTTCAGTATTACTCAAGCTATAAGGTTGTATAACACGCACTAATGAGTAATTTACTCCTGCAATTACCCCTATAGAAAATGCTGGAATAATTCTAAAATTTTTATATAAATAAGAAAACTCAATAGGATCTGTTGCTTTAATTTCATATTCTGGGAATTTTTTTAAAAACTGCAACATTGTATTTTCAGCTTTTTCTTGTCTGTTTTCGAATAAATAAGTTCGAACCAATAATTTATATGCTCGTGATAATTCTTCATTTTCGAAACCTCCATTTAAACACGCACGAAGCATAGAAGAAATTGAATCTAAAACTCCTTGTTGATATAATTTTTCCGCTTTATCAAGTTTTAAAGCGCAATTACTTCCTTGAGCTTTAATTTCATTAATTAGTAAACTACTAATGCAAACAAGTATAAAATATTTTAATTTATACATAATCGCTTATAGATTTAAATCTGATAATGTTTTCTCGTAATCGATATCTTTTGCAACATAAGTATCCCATTCATCCTGAGTCATATTGCGTTCTATGCGTTCAGCTATTTCACTAGCAACAAAATCAACCTTTACATCCCATATTAAAATTCTATCTTCTCTATCGCTTGAAGTTATTAACTTTTCTCCATTAGGAGAGAATGCTATAGAAAGCACCCAAGATTGATGGTCTTTTAGTTCAATTGCAGGATTATTAAGATTTTCACAATCCCAAATTCGAACAGTACCATCTAAACTTGATGTTGCCAAGATTTTATCTCCGACTTGAAAATCCATATCATATATTCTGGACTTATGTCCTTGTAAATTTTTTATTTCCTTATAATCTTTAACATTCCAGATTCGAACATTACCTCTTGAATCACCTGACACAATCCAATTGCCTTGGTTATTGTATTTTACAGAGGTTATTGCATTTCTATTACCTTTACCAACAATAGTAGGTGTAGATAAAGTTTCAAGATCATAAACTTGAATCTTTCCATCATGAGTTCCTGTCATGATATTCTTAGAATCAGGAGAAATATCAATTGAATTAATTTTAGAGCTTGACTTTAATATTATCTCGCTTTCAAATGTAGATAAATCCCATTTTCTGACTGTTTGATCATTACTTGAAGAAATAAAGAATGAGTTATCTGGAGCAACAACTAAATTAGTGACAAATGAAGTATGTCCTTTTAATACTTTCTCTCTTTTTACTTTATCGCCCAAACTAAAAACTAAGATATTTGTTTGGTCAGTACCACAAATAAGCCATTTCCCATCTTTAGTTATAGTTAAAGCTCTTTGTATAAAATCATTTTCAGCAATAACTTCAGGATTTTTAACTTCTTTCGTTAAATCCCATCGGAATATCTTACCATCACCTCCTGTTGTATACATCATTTCTGATTCAGGAGCAAAAACAACATCCATTACAGCACCATCATGTTCGTTTAGTGCATTGAATGATTCCCCCTTTAGACCTTTAAGAGCATAAAATAAACCTAAGTAAACATCAGGATCACGCTTAGGGCCATCAAATTTCTCATTAAATAAATACGATTGATAAGCAATTAAAGCTTTTAATTGGTTATTGTCCGAAATTTGTTGTGCTTTAACGGCCATACTTCTAGATATTGATAACATTCGTCGCTTCAATGCTTCTTGTCTAGCCTTTTCGGCTTCTCTTGTTTGTTTTTGAGCTTCGAGAGCATTTGCTTCAGCTAAAGTTCTTTGCTCGTTTGCTTCTTTTTGTTTTTGTAAAGCAATTTTAGTTTGCTCCTCAGCTATCAGAGCACTTTCAATTGCCTCTTGCTGTTTCTGCTCTGCAATTAAACGTTGCTTTTCAGCTTCTTCTTTCTGCAATAAGGCCTCTTTCTCTTTTTCTTTAGCAATAATTGTTTGTTGCTCTGCAATTTTCTGCTGTTCTACAGCCTTTGTCTTTTGGTTGTTTGCTTCTTGCCTTTGTTTAAAAGCTTCTGCTTTCAACATTTGGGAATATATTGTTAAACCAACCCCAACAATTGCTGCTGTTCCTAATACAATTGCAAATATTTTAGAACGACGTAATTGTCGTTTTTGAATCTTAATTTTATTCTCTTCTTCTGCTTTAAACTCTTTCTCACTAGTTTTAAGATAAACAATAGCTCTTTCAAAAGCAGGATTATATTGAGTAGCCCAAGCTAATGTTGGGTTTTGTTTTTCTCTCCAATTAATTGCAAGCTGTAAATCGGGTGGACGCCATAATCCGGTCTTACCCAATTGGTACATTTCGGAAGCTTCGGATAAACGAAGGTACATTTGTACAGCATTCCATTCCTCATCAACCCAAATTCGGAGTTTATTCCAGATTCTCATCAAACTTTCATGAGATAAATCAACAATACTCTCTTCAGTTAATGCTACTTCTGAGGAAGGTGTTATAAATGACCTATTAGAAGAACGAAAAGGTTCTACTATTTTTATTATTTGTTCTGGAGTTGATTTTGCTATTGCAGCAATATCACCTACGCTGGTTGGATGACGAGTACCTCTATTATCCCCTCCTTTTTCTGTAATCGTTTTAAATAAACTCTCACATAATATTTTTTCATTCTCGGTTAATTCATCAAAAGCTTCATTAGCATGCTCAGAAAGAGCTCTTTCCATTTTACCAATAGCTTCATAATCCGTAAGACTTATCGGATTAGTCGTATCCGAATGCTCTTGCCAATAATCCCATGTACGCATTAAAGCATGTTGTAAAATAGGAAGCTGATCGGGGTTATCACCAACTTCGTTAAGTAATTGTTGAAGCAATTTTGCTTCAATTTCGGCTCCACCTACAGCAACAGGACCCTCAATTGCAGATTTAAAGTCATCTCGAGTCATTTGAGGAACTAAATAATTTGATTCATTAATTAGTTCTGTCAATTCCTGAAATTGAGAGCATTCACCAATGAAATCAGAACGCATTGTAAGAACAATATACACAGGAACATCTTTAACTTTATTAGCCGTAACTAATAATTTAACAAATGCCTCTGATTCATTATATGTTAATTGATCTTCTTTGCTACTCTTATATCTAAATAATTCTTCGAATTGATCTATTATTATTAAGATATTCTCTCGTTCAAAATCAAATGATTGAGCTAAAGTTTCAACTAATCCTCCTGAACTACTTCTTAAGTTTGAAGCATTAAGTTTTCTTCGAACAAGATCAACTTCTTCATTGTCTGAAGAATCATTATCAACAATAGCTTTAGCCAGATTATCAATTGGAGAATTACCAGGTCGAGAAGCAATTATCCTCCATTCCGAATTTGACTCACCTATAAACCCTCCATGAAGTATTGGTACTAAACCACAATATATTAAAGATGATTTACCACTACCAGATGCTCCAATAACAGCAACAAATCGTTCCTCTGATAATTTATTTAAAATTTCTTCACTTTGTCCTTCTCTTCCGAAAAACAAATGGCTTTCATCTATTTTAAAAGGTCTTAACCCCGGAAAAGGATTATCAACTCCGATAACAAACTCTTCTGATAAGGCTTGACTTTGCTCTAATCGTTCTTTTCGATCAAAAACTAAATCACCTTCTTCAAGTTTGAATGGACGTAACCCAGGAAGAGGATTACTTAAGCTCTTTTTTATGTTCTTATCAGATTCCATAATTTAGTTTATTTTATCTAATAACTGATTTAGATAACTTACATTTTTGCTATTAAGAATCATTAGGTCATCCATTTTTAAATTCTTCTCTATTTCATCCGCACTTTTTGTAAATATCGCTTTTAGTAAGAAAGGTTTTATTCGTCCCACTCCTGGAGACTTTACAATATCTCTTAATTTACTTTTTAACCATTGTTCATTTTTCGAAGAATAAGATATAATTACTCCATCGCAATATGCCAAATTCCTCTGATGTAAGTTTATTAACTCTATTTTATTTTTGTTTTGTTGAATTTCTATTACATCAATATTTTGTTCATTTAATAATTTCTTTAAAGTCTTTAATTCTTTTGCTTCACTATCATCAGAAATAATATAAATACTTGAATTCTCATTTTTTATTTCGTCATCTTTATCTGAGTTTCCGATTACAGCTTCTAATCGTTTTTGAATAATTGCTTTAAAATCTTCTAAAGGAGTTTGTATTATTTCTGTGTTTTTATGCAACTCAATATTTTGCATAAAACTATCAATATAATTACGTTGTTTGTCTGTTTTAGGCTTAAAATCTGGAGGTATAAAAACCAAACGTTGTATTGCTGAATTAGTTTCTACTATTTCACTAAAAATATCATTTTGAAGCTCAATCTTTGAAACTTCTAAATTATCTAACTGTGGAGCATAATGGTTTCCTAAAATATGTATAGAAAGTATAGATTTCTCCATTAAATCTTGAACCTGCTCACTGAATTCTAAGACATCATTTGATAGAGTTCTTTCAGGAACAACAGAATATCCTTTTCGTTTAAATTCTCGAATAAGATAACTCCTACTTTGTTCTTGGTCAAAGCTTGTTTCTGCAAAAAAGATATTATTCTTAGTTACTTTTTGTATTTTATCTTGTCCTTTCAAAAACACCTTCTTTATCTCAAATGCAATATCTGATATATTTAACCATGCATCATCTAAGATATCATTAACATGTAGTGAAAGATCAAAATATTTATCTGTTTCATAATCGAAAAAACAATAATCTTTTAAACTTGGAATTGAATTTGCAACTTGAACTAAATCTCTTTTTTTAATTATATTAATTATTTTCGAATTATTTATGTTCTCTTTTCGGTGCAATAAAGAATTTCGATTAGGATCATCATTAATAAGAAATTGCACATACATATTTGACTCTGATATTTTATCTTGCTCAAACACTAATTCATACTTTATATGTCGTCGTAATGAATGACTTAAACTTATTTCAAGGATAAATATTAAGTTAACTACCCATTGATTTAACGACTCATCCAAACTATCTTGTTTAGATGGAACATAGAATAATACATCAAGATTTTTATCTGGCATAAGTTTATATTTTAATACCTATAACAAGAATGTCATCGATTTGTTCCCTATCTCCTTTCCATTTCTCTAATACATCTTCAAGTATGTGTTCTTGCTCTTGTATAGGTTTTTTATGTATTTCCAGTAACAATTGTCTAAATTTCTTTACCATAAATTTACGACCATCCTCACCTCCAAACTGATCGGGATAACCATCAGAGAAAGTATATAAAACATCCCCCTTCTTTAATTCTACTTCGTGGTTTGTAAATTTTTGAAGTTCTTCACTAATTCCACGTCCTATTGCATGCCTATCGCCTTTAATTTGGATTACCTCATCATCTCTAATAATAATTAACGGATTATGAGCTCCAGCAAATTGCAACTTCAGATTATCTAGATCAACAACACATAAGGCTAAATCCATACCATCTTTTACAGATGATTTCTCAGCTTTACCCGTTTCTCTGAGAGTCTCAACAACACCTTCGTTTAGGAAATCGAGAATGTCACTTGCTTTTTTTGCTTTTTTAATATCTACAGCCGCATTTAACTGATTATGCCCTACTATAGACATAAATGCCCCTGGCACTCCATGACCTGTACAGTCAACTGCAGCATATATAATTAGATTACCAGATTTAGTCATCCAATAGAAATCTCCACTAACAATATCCTTAGGTCGGTACAATACAAAGGACTCAGGAAGAACTTTTTTCACAAAATCGTCGGGAGGTAACATAGCATTCTGTATTCGTTTAGCATAATGAATACTATCCATTATATGCTTATTCTTTACTTCTATTAACTCTTTTTGACGAACAACCTCTGCAGTTCTATCTTTAACTTTTTGTTCCAACTCATTATAATAACTTTCCAGTTCCTCAATCATGGAGTTAAATTTCTGAGAAAGAGTTGCTATTTCGTTGTTTCCGATAACTTCAGCTCGTTCATTAAGATGCCCATCTGTAATTCGGTTTACTTTACTAACTAATTTCTTTATCGGATGTGTTATTACCCGAGTCTTTCTATATAAGAGAATAACAACAATTATCATTGTAATTCCGAAAAGAGAAATAAATTCTATCATTTCACGTCTCAGCAAACGATCTTCATGTGCTCTATCACCTATAATTCGAACAACAGCACCTTCATATAAATCAGAATTAGACCTTTCGATATACAGATAAGTATAATATAACTTTTGATTATGTTTATTCTTTCTTTTGAATATTTGTGCTGAGTCGTGTTTCTCAAAACGTTCTTTCATTATGAGAACTTCCTCTTTACTTAAAGTAATATCTTTATTTAAAGATATTGGATTGTCTTTACTAATAAAAAGGTCTACATCAACAATTGAAGCTTGCTCTGAAGCAAGTTTATTTATAGTTTCTTTTACAAAAGTTATAATTTTATCTGCTTCATCAGAATATATCCCAAGTTCGATAATATATTCTCCATCTAAAGTAGGTTGATATGTATATTTTTTTAATCTTTTTGTACTTGACTCTACCGTAAATTTCTCGTTTACGAATTTTTTCTCATGAAAAATATTCTCTAATAACTCTCTGTGTTCTTGCCCAAAAGAAAATAAATTAAGACCTAAATCTTTTTCAAATGTAGTATTAACAATAATCCCTTCTCTATTTATAACATAAATATCTTCGAATTCGGCATTCATCCCCAACTCTTTTCTTATCTGATTTAAATCTGCAACTTTAATATCCTTAGTATCTTTGAAATATTTATTTACGAGCAAGCTACTATAACTTTCCATTACAGGATTTAGACTTTGCTCAACAACATCTAAAGCCACATCTTGAAATTCAATTATATGAATAATCTCTTGAGACATTAATTTATTCTTCTCATTTATTGAATTAACAAAATTGGTTTTTGTTTGATTGTAATTAAATACTCCTAATACAAGCAAAGCAGAAACCGCAGGAATTACTACATTTAAAATAAGTTGCTTAAAAATAGTTGTCCTTCGCATATAGTATTGTTTTATTCTTAAAATCAATTTATTTAACATATCATCATTTTATTTTTGCTAGACATCAGAAACTTTTATTTCTTTAGAACTAGCCTCCATCTCCTTATTAAACCATTTTAGAACAGAAACCTCTATCTCATAAAAATCGAAAACATTATATAAGAAATCTTTTTCGCTAATTAAATAAACTGTACAGGCATCATAATCTAGAGAAAATCTTGCATTTTCAATATCTATATCATCTAATATGTACATTTTATGTGATTCGAGATTAATATAATTCTCTTCATTTCCATAAAGGACATCATCTCCTTTTATTAATGCTATTTTTGCTTTTAAATCATTGCTATCATATCCATATACATCTATTCCTTTATTTTCATATCTATACATAAAATCAGCTAATTGAAACAAGTACCTACTAGGAACATTTTTGAGAAAATCAATTGATTTTAAGAATAGGGTTTTCTCAAATAATAAATGAGCCTTCGAATTATTTATGTTTTCCAATGTCTGTTCTAATTCGTCTTGGTAATATTCACTCAATCGTTTTTTTATTGTAAAATAATTTTCTACATCAACTTTTTGTATAATTATAGAAGATGTTTCTCTCAATAATGAATTCGGATTAAACATATGAGCAACTATATCATCTGTAATTACGGGTTCTTTTAATTTATTGATCGCATTTAACGCACATGCTTTTGTCCAAACACTTAAATAATTTACATCTCGATTTACTATATCAATTAATAATTCGTTTATACTTAATTTACCCACAGGGTAAAAATTTTGCAACTGTCGAATTTTTTCAGGAATTGATATATCTTCAACAACAGGAAATAGTTTTGGTTTTATTTCTTCTGAAATAAATAAATCAAGTAATTCGAGTGCATAACTGGAACCTTCTGCTGTTCCACTCTCAAGATTTTCTTTTACATGCATTACCGATTGAGCATCATATGCTAATGACAATAAAAGATATAACAAATCGAAATTTGCGGAAATTTCTTCTTCAAAAGCTTCGCGCAATTCGGTAAAATATTCATGTTCTGACAAGGTTAAATCAGCTGCTATATTCCATGCTATAATACCTACAGTCTTTTCTATTATTTGATGAATTTTTATAATATTACTCTCATCTGCATTGAAATCACATTTTTGTAATCCCTGTAAGACAAAATGCAAAACCTCATCACTGGGATGATCCAATTTCTTTAATAGCATTCGAATTGCTTTTTCACCACCAATTTCAGCCATTAATTTTAAGATCCGAATTAGAACACGTTCGCTCGTACCTGATTTATAGAAAACAAGATCTAGATAATAAAGAGCTTCTTGATCAAAATCTATAATCGCATCGTAAGCATAAGTATAAATATCATCAGAGTCGAGGTAATCTATAATATAAGAACAAAGCTCTCTTAATTGTAATTTTGTTGCTGAGCGAATAGCTGCAATTTTAACAGAAGGCTGTATATCTCTTATTAAAGCTTTCATGTATACAAATAAAGAATCGTTGTAGAATGCCTCGATTAAATAAGTTGCTAAAATTCTCTTTTCAGCGCTTTTATCTTTTGATAGCAATATCAAATCTTCATTTGATGGAACATTTTTGATTTGTCTAACTTGGTCTAATATCTCATTATATTTTCTATTTTCTATTTTCGAATCACTAAGTTCTGAAAAATTAATATTTTCATATATTAATTTTAATTCGACTATTTTTTCCTTTGCATATAATTTTATATTAGGATTCTTATGTTTTACCAATTCTTTCAGATTCTGCTCGAATTTGAAAGGAGCTAATTTAGAATTGAACTCTAATCCTGTAATAAACATCTTGCTATCAACAAAAGGCTTATCTAAGTTTTTATTTAAATAATCATTAATACTATCTTCGGTTTCTTTAACAGCTTTAAATTCGGCTAAAGATTCCTGTAAAGTCACCTTATACTCTGCATATAATTTTTTCGAAAACAAAAACCAAACAAATAAAATTATCAGCAAGGCATAAGAGTAATGTAATAATGTAAAGAATTCGAATAAACCTAAAACTGCTAACAGTAATCCCGAAGCCAAAGCTGCGATTTCGTTAATAGTACCATCGACATAAGCCTGCACATCATGCCGTATATCGACTTTCAACGACTGATATAATATTTTAAACGAAGGTACTTCAACTGCATCTTTTAATACTTTAGAGAACAATCGTCCTAAAGAAATTATCAAAAAGAAAAACATAAAACTTGCTGAAGCTGTTGTATATCCCCACAAAGATCCAATTATTGATGCAAGTAAAGTAAATATCCCAACTAAAAATGGAGATATTATAATACTTGTTTTCAATCCATAAGTCTTCATTAATTTACTATACAAAAATGTTTTAAACAGGAATGTAAACAAAAGCAAACTACCAGTAAAAGCCCCTAAAAACTCAGTCAGATCATCGTGATTTGGATAGTTGTCTTTGGTTACAGACAAAAATGAATACTGAATAAAAAATGCGGTTAACATCGACATTACAACAAATATCGACATGTACAAAATATATTTATTCTTAAATAGTTCAGATATACGCTTAGGTTTTTTCTCTTGAGTTTCTTCGTCTGAAGCTTTTTTGTTTAGATTAAATTTTATTGAGATTATTATTTGTATAATAAAAGCAACACCAATGCTTATAGAACTAACAAAAAGTAGATTTTTTTGTTGAAATCCAACGGCTACTAATATAGGTATTGCAAAGGTACTTAATATCGCTCCAAAAATTTGTCCACTATCAATTAATCCAAATAGCCTTTTACCTTGTCGTAAAGAAAATATTCGTCCGACAGCTCCCCAGAAACTTAATAGAGCAATAATATTTAAAGGCCCCATCATTATAAAGATGATAAATATCAACCAATTACTCTCGGTATATTGAAACAACATTCTTAATACAGCAGCAGATATAGAAATAAATAAAAGGCTAATAAATGCTAATCTAGAGAAAGGGATTCGTTTTTGAATTCGAGCATATAAAGATGTCAAAACAATACCTGCTACACCCGAAACAACATAAGCCTTCGGAATCATTGCAGCAGGGTAAACCCCAAGAAACAAAGCATGTGCACCTACATCAAATGCTCCATAAAAAATACCTATAAAAACAGATTGCAAAAGAAATAAAAACACACTTAATCCTTCGTCTTCTTCGAGATTAAGTATCATGTAAAAGTATTTCTTCATCATATTTTTTTTAAAATATTAATTTAGTCATTAAAACATTACAATTCAAATAATAACACAGTTTTATCTTGAATATGTTTAACAAAAAAAAACAAAATCCTGTTGAAAAAAAATTTTTTAAGCATTCATGTACTCATTAACCCCCTGTCAAGCCTTACATAGCGGACTTCTCAGGAGTTTTTATGATTTATCAACAATCCTCATCTTAGAAAACATTAATTGACAATTAATTAAAATGTATTTATCTTTATTTCCAATTAAGTTAAAAAATATATGTTTACAGGCTCAGAAGATAAATATGTAGTAAGACGAGAAGCTATATTCATCGTTCTTGCTGGACTATTCATTGGTTCATTAGCAATGCTGAATATTTTAGGATTATCTAGATTAATTGATCTATCGTTTAGCATTGGAAAAATAAGGATATCATTTATGGTATTTATTGGTGTTTTACCTTATCCTATAACCTTTTTGTGTACAGACTTTATTTGTGAATTATATGGACGAAGACGAGCAAATATGGTAGTTTGGACTGGATTAATCTTAAATCTATGGGTATTGTTTATTTTATGGTTTGGAGGGAGACTCCCGGAGAGTCCATCTATAAATAGCGATGCTTTTTTCAGAATTAGAGCATTAACTTTTGGAGCAACTATTGCCTCGATGATTGCATATTTAACTGCTCAGTTTGTCGATGTACATATGTTTCACTTTTTAAAGCGCTTAACAAAGGGAAAACATTTATGGCTAAGAAATAATGGGTCGACACTTACAAGTCAGCTAGTAGATTCAGTTGCAGTTGTTCTTATCACCTATTACGGAGCAAAAGCTATAGAAATAGAAGAAGGCGTTCCGGTTGCTTCGTATTTAACCATGTTGATTTTATCGAATTATATTTTTAAAATGACATCAGCACTAATAGATACATTACCGTTTTATTTTGGAGTAAAACATCTTTCGAAATTTTTAGATATAGACCCAACCAAAGGTTATAAGCCTGAAAAATACGATAAAACAAAAGAACCTATAAAAACAGATGAGAATGTATAACTTAATACACTCTCATTTGCTTTAAGATTTATTCTTCAATATATATTCTCAGATGTTTTGAATATTTTTTATCAGAAAGTTGAATATGGTTTAAAAGCCAATCTCGGAGAAAGGATAATATCTCAATAGAAACCTCTTTTCGACTCTCATCAAAATTTTTTTTGAATGTTACTAATTTATTGACAAACTCAACATGCTCTTTCTTATGATTGAAAAAATCGGGGTAAGCATACTTAGCTAAAATCTTTTCTTCTGTACTAAAATGCAATTTGGTATAATCGGTTAAATGATCGAATATCTCACCAAGATTATTTTTTGCCTTTCCTTTTGACATATAACCAAATAAATCGTTTATAATTGTAACAAGACCTTTATGCTGATTATCGATTTCTTTTATTCCGACAGAATAAGCATCTGTCCACTTTATTAATTCCATAAATCTTATTATTTGTTAGTTTTTGCCAAAACTAGCACTTTAAACCTTAAACCCGAAGTTTTCTAAAATTCAAATTTAATATTGAATAACAAACCAACTCTTGATTACAAGAGGATATTATTCAGAGTTAACACATTAAAACTTTTCGTACAATTATATAACAATAATAAAATTTGAATTATCTATCTTTAATGTTAAATGAAATAAAAAATGGCATTATATTTGGGAATAAAAATTCTTAATCACAAGGATTATTTTAATACAATACCTTACAAAATAATCACAAACTCAGATATTGGACATTTTAAATTGGTAAGGTTTACTTATTATTAAGGTAAAATTAAAGCAAATGAGAAAACTTTTTTTATTTACATTACTATTGATTAATAATTCGATTTTTGCTCAAAAATATATTGCTGCTATTTATGAGAAAGGCTTTTGGGGATATATAGATGAAAAAGGAAATTACATAACACAACCCATCTATACTGTTGCAAAGAATTTTCATTCGGGTGTTAGCTTAATAAAAAACATTAATGATTATTATTATATAGATAAAACTGGAAGCCCGATAAAGGATAATCCTAACTACATTTCGAAATATAATTTTTCGGAAGGTCTAGCGCGCGTTTCAAAAAATAATTTATGGGGATATATAAATACTAAAGGAGAAATGCTTATAAAACCTCAATTTGAACGTGCTAAAAATTTTAAGAATGGCTTTGCCGCTGTAAGAAAAGATTCTTTTTGGGGATTTATTGATAAGAGAGGAAATTTCTTTATTAAACCCCAATTTTTGGATATTCATAATTTTAAAGATGATATAGCAATCGTAAAAACGAATGAAGGATGGAAGTATATTGATACCCAAAAAAATATCTTCCCGAAAGGGAATGAATATA
>JAKSCO010000359.1 GCA_022360575.1 Bacteroidales bacterium
CAATGGTTGCTGCAATTAATATCGATATTGAGATTATTGCAAAAGGTTTGTCGACAAATTTTCGTTTTAAATAATGCAATAAGAAACTATTATTTAAAATCATGATAAACATTAAACACAGCCATGCTATAGCTGTTGTTCCCGATTGGAAGGGAACAATAATCTTAAAGCAAAATGGAATAAAAACTAATAAAGGCAATAGGTTAAAAATGTTTATACTCGATTTTAGCAGGATAAAATTTAAGACTTGCGATTTTTTTATGGGTAGATGTAAATACGATTCAATTCTGATTACAGGCAGGCTATATAAAAAGAAACGGATAAGCAAATCGATTCCGAAATAATAAAGTAAGCCTCCGTTAAGTACTAAAAAAGGATCCTTGTCGGGATATAGCTCTTTTAATATGCTATCGATAAACATTCCCAGAGCAATTAAATACAAACACATCAGCAGAACAAAAAATCCTATAATAAGATTAATGACCAAACTTTTTTGCCACAAGTTTGATCGTGTCATTTCTTTCCACTGATTCGATAAAAACCATTTAAACATATTTTTCTAATTTAATTTCAAAATATTAGTTCCGGATTGTGCGAAATTATTACAATTTCGATAAAAAAAAGTTTAAATAGTTTTAAGAAATAGTAGTAATCAGAATGGTTTTATAGCTAATGATTTTATTTTAAGACAAGATTGTATTTGTTGCGAAAAAGGATGCAATTATAATCGAAGTCCTTGCAAAGCTTTATTTAATTGTTTTGTTATATTTTGAACTTCGGATAAATGTTTTCTTTGTCGTTTTAATTTCCATATTACTTTTTTGTTTTTGTCATTAAATTCTTTATCGGCCATATCGTGTATGTATTCATCAAGCTCGTCTTTATACATTTTGTGTACTTCGTATATTTTTGAATAACCCATAACACGATCGAAATCGATATAATTAATGGCTTTCGAAGTTTTAGTTGTCTCCCAGGCAACAGTAGTGATAACAGAAAGAGAGGCTCCTACATTAAACTTCTTGGTTAGTTGCGGGTTTTGCTCATAAGTTAATATTGCCGAATCTAATCGAGTAATATAGCTATCGTATCGAGGAACAGCTTTGGATAGTACCTCTAAGTTTTCATTTAGTTCTATTCTGATATTTTCTTCGGCTTGTGATGCTAATTTTTTATGTTGCTTTGCTTCTTTTCGTTCGTTAAGCCAAAGAGCTAACAGTACAGCAAATACAACCGAAAAAATTTCAATAGTTATTTTTATGATATAATCTTTATTAATTCTCATATGTTTTATGTTTTGTTCTTTTTTCTATTTCGAGCCATCTTTTTGTAGTTGTTTTCTTTTGCTGCTTGTAAAAACAAGTTGCAATTATAATTTGCTTGTGAGTAAAGCAACAGGATTATTATAACTACAATCAATAATTTAAATGAGCTTAAAAGCTTAATTCAATAAATAGATTTTTGTACAAAAAAACCCTGAAAGTCGACAAAAGTAAATAAAACCATAAAATTTTAATAATAATTTCGGGGGTTTTCGATTGCTTTACTAATACCAAAAGAACATCAAAATGAGTGATAAAAACGTTTCTTTTTGCCTTATTCATTGCCAAAAAAGTTGCAGGGTAACTCGGCTATCTTTTACTTTTTCGTCGCGTTTAAGACAAAAATTATTCATTTTTATAAATCTCTCATCTTGAAATTCATTTAGTATAGCAGGGGATGAGGTAATCTTTTTGGTGCTGAGGTAAAATAGCCAGAGTATAATATTAGCAAGATAACAAGAAGGATTATAAGAGCTAAACCGTATAACAAAAAAAAGAGCTACATATAGTAACTCTTTTTGATTTATCTAAGTACTGATTTTATTTTAATTTATCTAAAACAGTTTTCATTCGTTTCATAGCTTCAACTAATCTTTCGTCTGAAGTAGCATACGAAAAACGAATGTAGTTAGGCGATCCAAAAGCGCTTCCGGATACTGTAGCTACATGAGCTTTTTCTAAGATATACATACATAAATCTTGCGAATCGTTTATTGTTGTTTCGCCATCAGATTTGCCAAAGTACGAGCTGGCTTCAGGAAATAAATAAAAGGCTCCTTTCGGAACATTATTTCTTAATCCGTCAATATCTTTCATTAAGTCAACAACTAAATCTCTTCGGCGTTTAAATGCAGCAACCATTTCTTTAATACAATTTGTTTCGGTATTAAATGCAGTTATTGCCGCCATTTGCGATATTGATGTAACCCCCGATGTAACTTGCCCTTGTAATTTGTTACAAGCTTTAGCAATCCATTGTGGAGCTGCAATAAAACCAATACGCCATCCTGTCATAGCATATCCTTTTGATACTCCATTAACAATAATTACCTTATCGCGGATGAAATCGAACTGAGCAATACTTTCGTGTTTGCCCTCAAAATTGATATGCTCATAAATTTCATCAGAAATAATATAAATATCATGATCAGCATTGTCAACAACTTCGGCAATTGCTTTAAGTTCTTCTTTTGAATATAAACTTCCGGTAGGATTCGATGGCGAGCATAAAAACAAAACTTTTGTTTTAGAAGTAATTGCTGCTTTTAATTGCTCGGGAGTAATCTTAAAATTATTATCAAGATTGGTTTCGATAATTACATTTTTTCCTTCGGCTAGCTTTACCATTTCGACATAGCTAACCCAATAAGGAGCAGGAATAATTACTTCATCATCTTTATTTACCAAACTTAAAATAATATTCGATAAAGAATGTTTTGCTCCACAAGAAACAACAATTTGATCTTTTTGATACTCTAAATTGTTTTCGCGTTTTAGTTTGTTCGATATTGCTTCGAGCAATGCAGGATATCCTGGTACTGGAGTGTAATGACTGTAATTTTCGTTAATTGCCTTTATGGCAGCTTCTTTTATGTGGTTTGGAGTATCAAAATCAGGCTCTCCTACACTTAAATTTATGACATCATGTCCTTGTGCTTGTAAATCCCGACTTTTTTGACTCATTGCCAGTGTTTGTGATACAGCTAAACTAGAAACTCTTAATGAAATATCTTCCATACTATTAATTTTTATTAAACTAAAAACACAAGAATAAACTCATTATTTTTATTAAATTTGATTTATACTTGTATTTTCATGTAATCCTTTATTAAATGCACTTGCAAAGATAGAATAAATAAGATGATTAAATTGTGTTGTAGAGCAAGGTTACAGGATATTTCAAAAACGAATTAAATAGATAAATATGAATGTTATACTTGAGATTTTAAAATATATTTTACCTGCCATAATAGTACTTATTTCGAGCTGGGTTATTATAAAGCAAATGGTAAAGAATGACCAGAATCGTAGAAATTATGAAACGGTGACAAAAAATCAACAAATGATCTTACCTGTTCGATTACAAGCTTACGAAAGACTTACCTTGCTAATGGAGCGTATTGCTCCCGAGGCACTAGTAATGCGTGTAAATAAACCGTCGATGACAGCAAAACAATTGCAAGGCGAGATTTTAAGTTGTATCCGTACAGAATTTGATCATAATGTTTCGCAACAAGTATATATAACCCCCAAAACGTGGGAAATAATAAAAAGTTCGCGGACAAATATTATAAAACTTATAAATAAAACTTCGAGCCGAATTAAGCCTAATGCTCCTGCCTATGAGTTAAGCAAGGCTATTTTAGAAGATGTTGTTGCTCTTGAAAAATCACCCGAAAATATTGCTTTAAATGCCCTAAAAGCAGAAATAAGACAGTTGTATTAACTCCTTTAACGCATGTACAGAAATATTAAGTTTGTCGCTTTTGATGCCGATGACACGCTTTGGGTTTTTGAACCCTTTTTTAGAGAAATCGAAAGTAAATTTTGTGAGTTGTTACAAGATTATCTACCAGAAAAACAAATCACTGGAAAATTATTTGATGTAGAAATTAAGAATCTTCATATTTATGGGTATGGAGTAAAAGGGTTTATTTTATCGTTGATACAAACAGCTATAGAGATAAGCAATAAATCTGTCGAAACAGAAATAATCGAAGAGATTATTAATATGGGAAAAGGCTTACTTAATCGTAAAATCACATTGCTCGATAATGTTGAGAATACCATAAAAGAAGTTAAAGATAGAGGTTATCAGTTGATTGTTGCTACTAAAGGAGATTTACTTGACCAAAATAGAAAATTAATAAGCTCTGGGTTAGAAAAATATTTTCATCATATAGAAGTTATGAGTGATAAAAAAACTTCGGATTATTGTAAGTTGATTAAGCGTTTAGAGATACATCCTTCGGAGTTTTTAATGGTAGGTAATTCGTTAAAATCAGATATACTTCCTGTTGTTGATATGGGAGGTAAGGCAATTCATATTCCTTTTCATACTACATGGGATCATGAAAAAGTTCCCGAATCGCAGTTACAAAATAAAAAATTTGATACTGTAAATTCGATAATTGAGATTTTAAATTTTTTGTAAAATTTCATTTAAAATATTAATTGGTTGTATTGTAATTGTTACTTAAGTAAAATTTGGGTTTTTTTATAAAGTATCCAAAACTATAAATATAAAAAAAGCTAAATATTTATATTGATTATAAAAGATTTCAAAAAAAAGTTTACATTTGGGCGAAATTTACACCTGTATTTTATTGGGGGAGTTCTTGACACATAGATTTATCTGTGCTTATAAGAGAGTTTTAAATGTTTATTTGTAAGTGAAATTTTTATTAAAAAATATACAAATAGGGTCACCCTTTTTTGAGATATGGGAGTTTTAGGTACATGGATTGAATTGAAAATAACATCATATAAAATTAATGCATAAAATGAAAAAGAATCTAGTTTTGCTATTGCTTTTAGTTAGCAATTTAATAGCATTTGGAAAAGTTGAACAACCTGCTTTATGGGAGTGCGAGTTGTCTGATACTGATCCTGAAATAGGGGATACAATAAGTCTTGTTTTTAATGTAAAAATAGATCAGGGTTGGCATTTATATTCTACTGATTTTGATCCAGAGTTGGGTCCTACAGTAACAACATTTAACTTCGAGTCAAGCTCATCGTTCGATTTAGTAGGAAAAATAACACCAATTGGAGCTAAACGTAAATACGATGAAATTTGGGAAGGTGAAGTAAGTTATTTCAAAAAGAAAGCAAAGTTTGTACAAAAGATTTTAGTGAAAGAAACACCTGTATTGGTGAAAGGTACTTATGATTATCAGGTTTGTTCTGAAATGCAATGTATCTCGTTTGATGATGAATTTTCTAAAAAAACTTCAGGAAGTGTTAAAAAAACTTCGACAGAAGCTATGAAAAAAGTAGCTAAAGCTGAAGAAGAAGTATTAGATACGAAAAAAGAAGAGAAATCGAGTTCGTTATGGGCTGTTATAATTGAGGCTATTCTTTGGGGGTTTGCAGCATTGTTAACACCTTGTGTTTTCCCTATGGTTCCAATGACTGTTTCGTTTTTTATGAAAGGAGGCGAAAATAAAGCTAAGGGACGTTTTATGGCTTCTATTTACGGAATATCAATTGTAGCATTGTATACTTTGCCAATAGCAATTTTGATAGGAGCTACATATTTCTTAGGAGGAGATTCTATTACAGCTGACATATTTAACTGGTTAAGTACTCACTGGTTACCTAATCTATTATTTTTCTTGATATTTATGATTTTTGCAGCTTCGTTTTTTGGAGCATTTGAAATTGTATTGCCAAGTAAATTAGTAAACAAAGCTGATTCGAAAGCAGACAAAGGAGGTTTGTTAGGAACTTTCTTTATGGCTTTAACTTTGGTTTTGGTTTCATTTTCATGTACAGGACCTATCGTTGGTAGTATAATTGTAAAATCTACACAAGGTGAGGTGTGGGAGCCTATTATTACAATGATGGCTTTTTCAATTGCTTTTGCTTTACCATTTACTTTATTTGCTTTTTTCCCTGGCTGGTTGAAAAATTTACCTAAATCAGGAGGTTGGTTGAATTCAGTAAAAGTAGTTTTAGGTTTTATAGAACTTGCTTTAGGATTGAAATTTTTAAGTGTTGCTGATCAAACATATCACTGGGGGTTATTAGACCGAGAGGTATATTTGGCTTTATGGATTATAGCATTTACACTTTTAGGTTTTTATTTGTTAGGAAAATTACAGTTTTCGCACGATACAAAAAATGAAAAAGTAGGTGTTCCTCGCTTGTTCTTAGCATGGATTACATTTGCTTTTGTAATATATTTATTGCCAGGAATGATTGGGGCTCCATTAAAAGCTTTAGCTGGATACTTACCTCCACAGGCAAGCCACGATTTTGATTTGATTTCGGTGATACGAGAAAATCAATCGACAGCAGTAGGTACTACTACAAAAAAGACTAAAAAAGCAAAATATTCAGATTTCTTACATCTTCCACATGGAATACATGGTTATTTTGATTATCAGGAAGCTTTAAAAGCTGCCAAAGAGCAAAACAAACCTTTATTTATTGATTTTACAGGACATGGTTGTGTAAACTGTCGAGAGATGGAAGCACGAGTATGGGCTGACCCTGCTGTGTTGCAGAAAATAAAAGAAGATTATATTGTTTTGGCTTTATATGTTGATGATAAAACAGAGCTTCCAGAGTCTGAGTGGTATACTTCAGATTATGATGGAAAATTAAAGAAAACAATAGGAAAGCAAAATGCCGATTTACAAATTAAAAGGTATAATATGAATGCTCAGCCATATTATGTATTACTTGATCATAATGAAAAATTATTGGTAGAGCCTAAGTCGTATGATTTAAATGTAAATTCGTTTGTTAATTTCTTGAATAAGGGAGTTAATAAATTTAATAAGATTTAGTTAAATAAATATTTTGATGAGAAAGGGGGTGCTTTTAGAAGTACCCCTTTTTTGTGTTTATTATAAGGTGTAGTTAAGACGAGGCAAAAAAGATATGATATTCTCTATAAATATTTTTATTTTTTTACTTTTATGCTGAATTTTTAGTAGAGCTGGATGTTTGATTGGAAGTTTTTACCAAGAGAATTTAGAAAGAATGAGGGTAAAGCATTTGAATATATTTTTCAAATGCTTTATCCTCGTTTATGTGTTTTTGCTAACCAATACCTCGAAGATAGTCAGGCATCAGAGGATGTTGTGAGTGATATAATGTTCGAATTATGGAATAAGAAACGAAGTTTCGAAAATCTGGAATCAATAAAAGCTTTTCTTTTTATTAGTGTTAAAAATAGGGCGCTAACTTATTTGCGAAAACAAAAGGTATGCTTGAAGAATGCTGAAGAAATAAAGTATATATCAAGCGAAGAGTTTTTTAAAGAACATATAATAGAAGATGAGTTGTCGGGTATAATAAGTAGGACGTTAGAAAAACTTCCAGAAAAGGCCAGAAGAGTTTTTGAATTATCGTGTATCGAGGGTTTAAAATACAAAGAAGTTGCCGAAGATTTAAATGTTTCTATTAATACGGTAAAGTCACAAAGAGCACGAGCTATCCAATTATTAAAAGAGTTACTTAAAAACGAAATAATTTTTGGTATTATCTTCCTCTTATTTCAGTAATTCGAATTTCTATACAATAAAATTTGAAAATTTTACAAAAATGTTCCACCCTTTTTTGATGTAAGGGTGTTTTTTTATAAAAGGACTAATATAGCATATGAGAGTCAAAGATTTTTTAAATGCATCTAGGTTGTTGTTCAGTAAATTAACGCAAGCTATAACCGATAAAGAACAAGAGGAGTTAAATCGCTGGGAGAAATTAAGTGATGAAAATACTGCGATTGTTAAGAATGTATTAGATAAATCACGTGTAAAACAAAATATAGAGAAGCATAAACTTTATGATAGCGAACAGGCATTTCGTAAATTCTCAAAAAGAGTATCGAAAACCAAGAAGGTGAATATGTTTACCAATGTATTAAAATATGCAGCAGGGGTAGCCGTAATTATATCTATTTCTGTGTTTTTATATAATGATTTTCATAAAATGGATAAATACGATTATGCTAAAAATATTGAACCTGGAGGGAAGAAAGCCTTGTTAATTTTGGCAAATAATAAGAAAGTGAATTTAGATATAGATAAAAATAAGAAAATAGAAACTGCGAATAGTCTTATAAATAATACATCAGGACAATTATCTTATCAAAAGAAAATATCTGATAAAAAGAATTTAAGATATAATACTCTAATTATAGCAAAAGGCGAAGAATATCAATTAATATTATCTGATGGAACAAAAGTATTTATCAATTCGGATTCAAAACTGAGGTATCCGGAAAATTTTGTAGGAAAAGAAAGGCGTGTTTTTCTTGAAGGAGAAGCTTTTTTTGAAGTAGCACAGGATAAAACGAAGCCGTTTATTGTTGAAACAAAAGATTATAATATTAATGTTTTAGGTACGCATTTTAATGTGAGTCATTATCGTACAGATGATGTAGTACATACAACCTTAGTCGAAGGTAAAGTAGAAATATCTTCGATAAAAGGTTTAATCAAGCGTAAATTTGAATTAAAACCAAATCAACAATTTTCTTTTAATAAAAGCGAGTTGAAATCTGAAGTAAAAGATGTAGATGCCTATATATATAAAGCTTGGACTGAAGGGTATTTTGTTTTTGAGAATGAGAAACTCGAAAATATTTTTAAAAAACTTGAACGATGGTATGATTTAAATGTCTTTTTTGCTGACCCTACTGTTTCGAATAAAACTTTTAGTGGTAAGTTACCCAAGTTCGAGGATTTTAATATAATCCTCAATATGTTAGAAACGATTGATCATATTGATATAGAAATAGACGGAAAGAATGTGATTCTTAAAAATTATTAAACGCAAAAACAAGACCCAAATATGCTGCAACATATTTGGGTCTTTTACTTTAACGAATACAGAAGTATTCACTTGTAGAATTTAATTTTGTAAAATTATGAAAAAAACCCTTATTGTGAGATTCTTCTTGCATAAAACTAACAAAAGGAGTTTACGTATCATGAAAAATGTTATTGTCCTTTTATTTATTGTTAATTTTCAACTCTCGGCGAGCATAAGTGGAGTGAGTCAAAACAAGGTTGATTTAAACTTAGAAAATACTAGTTTGTTAGAATGTCTTAGAGAAATAGAAAAACAAACAGATTTTGGTACTTTGTATAATCACAAAGAAATGAAAGAAGTCAAAGGGCTTGATGTTAATTTGAATGATGAAACAATAGAAAATGCTTTAGATCATATTTTTGAAAAAACAGATTATACCTATATTATAAAGAATCGAGTAATCCTGGTAAAAACTAAACCTCAGAAAAACCAATTAAGAACAAATACCTTACAAAAAGAAAAGCCTGAAATTATTAAGATAACGGGTAAAGTTATTTCAGATGATGGACTTCCGTTGCCTGGAGTAAATGTTGTTGTAAAAGATTTTCCGACCATAGGATCGGCTACTAATATGGATGGTAATTATTCAATAACGGTTCCGTCAAAGGCAGAAGTATTAATATTTAGTTCGGTAGGAATGATTGCTCAAGAGATAAAAATCGAAGGTAAAACGGTTATTGATGTTGAGCTAAAAACAGATATGTTAGGTTTGAAAGAAGTTGTTGTTACTGGATATTCATCTATATCAAAAGAAAGAGCGACCGGTTCGTTTATAAAAATGAAGTCAAAAGATCTTGAAGAGGTTCATCATTTAGATGTTTCTAAGAAAATAAAATATAGCGCTCCTGGAGTATTGTTATCAACAAAGGCTTCTGATGGGGGAGAAGAAACTATTATTGAAATGAGAGGTAAAGCGACACTGAAGGGTTCATCTTCGCCTCTTTTGGTAATCGATGGTTTTGCTGTTGAAGCAAAATTAAGCCAGATAAATCCTAACGATATAGAAACGATTAATATATTGCAAGATGCTGCCGCTGCATCAATATGGGGAGCTAGAGCTGCAAATGGTGTAATTGTTATTAATACAAAAAAAGGATCAAAGGCAGATGCTCCAGCTATAGAGTTTTTTTACAATACGAAAGTATATCAACAACCTAAAGTTTCTGATTTGCAATTAGCTTCGTCAAGAGATGTTATAGATGCTCATGTAGAGGCTATGGATAAAAACATTGATTATGTTGTAGCTGGTCTTATTCATCCTCATAATGGAACTTATGAACGCGATGTGTATTTAAATCCAGTACAAGCAATATGGTGTAAACATAAAGCTAACCCCCAAACTTATACATTAAGTATGCGCAATGCAGATTTAGATAAATTGGCAAAAAATAATGTGAGTGATCAATACGAAGATTTATTGCTTCAAACAGGAATTGCTCATGATGCAAACCTGAGTATACGAGGAGGAAATAAAAGAGCAAATTATTTCTTGTCGTATAATTATAGAAATACCAAATCGGTATATGTTGGAGATAATACTGAGAGAAATACAATAACTCTGAATAATGGATTTAAATTAAACGAAAGAATAAGATTGAATACAGGAGTTAATCTATTTTTCGATAACCAAGAATATAATGGTGTTGGATTGTCTTATCTTATAGGATATAATAATATTCCTGTTTATATGCCTTTGCAAGATGCAAGTGGAAATAATACACGTTACTATTATGAAGGCTCTAAGTCTGTTAATACGATGAAAGATTACGAATCTAGGGGATACTTACCATTTGGGTATAATCCTTATCAAATAGTTTTAGATAACGATAATAATAGAACTTCACGAAATATGCGTGTAAACGCTAGTTTAAAATATAAAATTATTGATGGTTTGGATTGGATTGTATCTGGGATGTATAATACATCATCAAGAAAGCATGAGAACTATAGCGACTATGGTGCTGCGAAAGTTAATCGGTTGATAAATAAGTTTTCGTATTTTAAAA
>JAKSCO010000163.1 GCA_022360575.1 Bacteroidales bacterium
AGCCGGTTTACTTGCGTATTCTTTTTTACCAAAAAAACCTTCAATTAGATTCCAAACCGAACAAACATTTGGGCAACTAGCTATATTTTAATTAAATCCTTATATCGAACTCAGGTTATTATTCTTAGGGTAAGATTTTTATTGCTGACGATTTAAATGAAATCCATACAATATCCCCCTCGCTAAAATCAAATTTAAGTAACGATTCTTCCGATATCACTACAGAAAGTTCTACTCCAACATCAACCATAATTTCTTGATTTGTTAGATAAGGGATTATTTGTTTTATTTCTCCTTTAAAATTATTAGTAGCACTAGATTCAATTTGCTTGTTCGAAATAATAATTTCTTCGCCACGAATTATAATTTTTCCTTTATTGAGCTTTTCGGGATTCGAAACTTTTATTTTAAGACTGTGGTTAATTTGGGCAATATTATCATTGATAGAATCGGCAATAAAAAAATTCTTTATTCCTGTAAAATTAGCAACAAACTCATTAGCCGGTTTTTTAAAAACATCTTTGGTAAAGCCTTTTTGGATAATCTTACCATCATGAATAACCGCAACTTTATTCGATAAAGCAATAGCCTCTTCGTAATCATGCGTCACATGCAATATTGTTACTCCATCTCGATTAATCTTACGAAGTAAATTCCTCAGTCCTCCTTTTAACTGAACATCAAGCGATGCCAAAGGTTCGTCGAGTAAGATACAATCAGGGTTTGAAACTAACATTCGAGCCAATGCAACACGTTGTAATTCGCCTCCAGATAAATTCTTAGTACCTCTATTCAACAAATGAGAAATGTTTGCTATTTGAGCATACTGGTTTATTAATTCTTCTTTTTTTGTATTGCTAATTTTTTTGCCTTTTAGTGGATATGCAATATTTTGTTTCACTGTTAAATGAGGAAAAACAGAATAATCCTGAAAAACAATTCCAATTTTTCGATTTTGTATTTTAGTGTGTGTTATATCTTTATTATTAAAAAAGACTTTCCCCGAATTAGGTTTTATTAATCCCGCAATAATCTCGAGTAAAACAGTTTTTCCTACACCAGATTTCCCTAAGAGAACATAGTAATCACCTTTATCTAATTCTAGATTAATATTTTCAAGACGAAACTCGCCTAATTTTATAGATATATCAGAGAGTTTAAGCATTTATTGTTTTTTTTCTTTTGAAAGCATTCGGAGAATTATAAAAAACACCAGACATACAAGTATAAAAACGATCGAAACAGGACGAGCATATTTTAATCCAAAGGCTCCGAAACGTTCATAAATCATTACAGGTGTAACCATCGGATGATATGCTACAATGACAATAGCTCCAAATTCGCTTAATCCTCGTGCAAACATCATTATTAATCCCGACAATATATTTTTCCAAGCAAGAGGTAATGATATAGTAAAAAATACACGAACAGGCGAAGCTCCTAGATTAAGAGCTGTTTTTTCTAGTTTTACAGGGACATTACTAAAACCATCGCGAGCAGCATTTATCAGAAAAGGGATACTTACAAATGCCATTGCTATAGCTATCCCTACAGGATGTCCAACAAAATTTAAACCTACACTCGAAGCTAGTTTCCCTAATATTGAATCACGAGAAATAAAACCCAAAATAGCAATTCCGGCAGCCGAGTGAGGAATTACTATAGGTAAATCTATAATCCCATTCACCAGTTTTTTTAATCTAAAATTTGTTCGAGCCAAAAAGTAAGCTAATGGAATGGCTCCTATTGCAAAGAAAAGTGTTGATAGGAAAGATACTCGTAGTGTTAAACTAATGCTATCTATAACTTCTTTGTCTTTTGTTGTTTCAAAAATTTGATTAGGACTTGTTGCTATAAACATACTAACAAGGGGGGCTATTACAAATAATAATATTAGCCCCCCCAGAAATATAAATAATAAAGGTGTACTCTTATTGTTCATTGTTAGTTCTTAAAGAACGTAGGCTTTACTGTAATTGCAGTATAAAAAAACTGTTGTAATCCACTAGATTTCGACCCTCCGTTCATATTTTCTAATGTTTCTCCAGCAAACAACATTGCGTAACCTAATTGCAATCCGACAACTTTATTTATTTTCCAAGTACCAATTAAATCTAATTCGTTAGCTAAAAAATTATCTTGTTCTTTGCCATTATGAACATATGTATTCGATGTTGCTAAATAATGATAATGAGCCGATAATTTCCAGCTTTCAATTTTAAGAAAATCTAATTTTAAGTAACCATCAATTAATCCGGTTCCCAGAGTTGTTTTTGGGATACTAAAATAATCCATTATTCCGTTAAACCAATGTCTTGCTCCATATAAAATATCAAAAGCATTATCTTCTCCATTATGATTCGTGAAATCATTACCCGACATATATTCGGTTCCTAAAGTTAAATTTAATGCCGATCCAAATTTATATGATGCAATTGCATTGATAAAATGAGCATTAACATCTGTACCCATTTTGTTTTTTCCTGTTTGATAAAAACCTCTTAATTGCAGATCGTAACTATTTCGTTTATACTTGGCTACCAACCCTATTGTAAATCTATAATAGTCTGTGTTTCTAGAGTTTTTCTTTTGATAACTATCGGTAATTGTGAGGTTCGCTAGCGAGAAATATTTAAATTTCTTTTCAAGCCAGATGACATTTAAAAATTTATAATTATCAACTGTGTAATTCGTTCCAAATTTAGGTGTTGCTGATTGATTAAAAGCTGTTACCATTCTGAAATTAAACAACTCTTTTTTGAAATCAACAGTAAGACCATCGTGAGATGAACTTATTTGGTGCCAATTTGCTTGTGAGAATAATCGATTATTATCGAAATTTAAACGCTGTCGACCTGCTGTTAATGCCCAACTATCACTTAATTTTAATTTAAAGTAAGCTTCGAAAACACTCAACCCAGGGTCATCTGACTTTAATTTTGAATCGCCCCATACTCTGTAGTCTTGTACCGATATACGCGAATAAAGATTGTTATATGTATGGCTTAAATTAAGCCGGGTGCGTTGCGATACAAAATAAGCCGGGCTCGAATTATCAGGTTTAAGCTGTGCATATCCATCTCTAAATTCGAATCTAGGACGATATTCTCCGTCAATTTGAAACTGAGCTTTTGTTGTCATTGCAATCGACAATAAAATAACTACAATTAATAAATGTCTCATCTTAATAAAGTTTGGTTTATACTTATCTATTTGTTCATAGCATATTTTTTAAGATTTTCAGGTATAGACATATAGGTTTCTGATTGTGTTGGTATAATTGATGGTTGCCCATTGTTTTCCATTATTTGAACTCCTCCTTGTTTCGATAAAACAAAATCGATAAACTTTAGAGCTAGTTCTTTATTAGGGGCATTATCTAAAACAGTAATACCATAAACCATGGCTTGCCCCTTTTTAGTTATTGTCGTTCCTGGTTTTTTCCCAACAATATCAACGCTTGCTGTTTGATAAAAATCAGTCAAATCTGGATTTTTTAGATTAATTGAGTCTGGTAGTACTACATATTTTAATCCATGTTGTTCTGCTACCGAACGATATAAGAAAATATAATCGATTGTATTTGATTCTAATAATGCAAGTAAATCAACTTCCTTAGGTCTGATATATTTCTGATCTTTTGATATTATTTTTTCTGATAAATCAGGAATATTATAATATTTCTCAGATAATTGAGATGTTAATACAGCACGGTATCCACACGGATCAGAATTAGGATCAGAACGACCAAAAATAACATCATCTTTTAATAAAATATTATACCAGTTTTTGTCATCTATTTTGTTTGAATATTTCGAATCATCATGATATACAATTGTCATTTCATTACTTGCAAAACGAATGTTCCAACTGGTATAATCAGGAATTAACATTTCGTTTATTATTGTATAATCTGCTGATGCCATAATATCACAATCTTTCTTTAAATCTGTAATTTTTCGGGCACATTTTACACTTCCTGATGACTCTAATAAAATTTCAGCATCTGGATTCTGTTTCAAAAATTCTTTTTTCATTTGTTTCAGAGGGATTGAAAGACTTCCCGCATGAAAAATTGTAAGTTTATTATTTTCACTGGTTTTAGAATTAGTACAAGAAAGAAATAATATACTTATTAATAATACATTTAGAGTAAGAGATAACTTTTTCATTTTAAGGTATTTTTTGTAAAAATAAACACATAAGAGTAATTATGAAAATATTAAAGTATTTAAATATTGATTTGTCCGTTTCTAAAAAAAAGAGCTGTACAAATAGTATGCACAGCTCTTAGATTCACTAATAATTAATCACAAGAAAAATAAATTTCACTAATTCCTTTTATAGCTCTATCCGAGAAAAAATCACAAGCAGGAATTAATCTAAAAATTCCATTGTGTCTCTTTTCTGGATTGCATAATAATAATATTTCAGATTGATCATTTCTATTCATAATTTCACTAAAAGAGAAAACCCCTCGGTATCCATCTTTTGCAACAACAGCGAATATTCCTCTTTGGATATTCTTTTTAGTTAAATTAAAGTTTTTAGCAAAAACATTTTTTAATAGCACTCCAGTAGATGGTTTTGTCGAATGCAAACCCCTTCCGTGTCCGTAAAAAATCGTATTATATTTCTCATTTTGTAAATCATTAGGATTTTGGCAAATTGAATTAACTAATTTTAAGTCATTATATATATCAATTTTTTCAGAGTATAAGGGTTTTAATCCTTTTATTGTATTGAATGATTTTGAATACGATTTTACTGTAATTTTTGTAGGATTTAAAATATTCCTTTCCGTAATTAAATCACTTAACACAATAACCTTGCTTTGCTCTGGTAATTCCCATTTTTCTCCTGTTTTCACTGGAATAATTCGCATTACTTTATTTGCAATAATGATTTCGCCTAAATGATTTGGGTAGTAAATCTCGCCCCAACTAATATTGATTTTTTCGCCTTTATCATTCTCTATTTCGATGTAAAGATCTATAATAGGCTTAAATTCTTTTCGGTTTTTCTTTTTGACTTTTGTTTGATCTAAAATATCAAGAAGAGAGTATCCTTCGTATTTAAAAGCCCCTCGAAAGTTCTCATTATTTTCCCCTAGCAGAGTTTCTTTTACAATAATACTTTTAGTTGGAAGTTTAGAAAAATCAACAAATCCCGGATTCTCAATTTCACCTGTTATTTTTATTTTAGATAATGGTAAGTCAAATACTTTAGCATCATCGTAAAAATTATTTGTTATGTGAGTTGAGTCGATAAATTGAGTTTGTGACGTAGGGTCTATTCCCTTTGTTTTACAAGAGCTTACTGCAATTGTAATTAATAAAATGAATAATATTTTTCGCATAATTTAAGTCTTAGAATTTAACTCCTAGTTCCAGAGTAATAAATCTTCCAGGACTAACAGCTCCTTTGTTGTTATAAAATGTTTTGTCAAAAATGTTTTGAATTGACAAATTCAAAAACATTGTCTTTATTTCTTTAGATAATTTTAAATCTAAAGTAGTATAGTCAGGGTATTTATCATTTTCAACCATTTCGTCATACTCATTTAAATCATTAACCCATTGGTCGCCAATGTATCTAATAAACAAACTTGTGTTTACGATTTTGTTCTGCCAGCTAGCACTTAACGATGCTGAATGATTAGGCACATTTGTTAAATACTTATTTGTTAAATTAGGAGCATTAACATCTTGAGGTTTATAATCTTTTATTTGTGAATGTGCATAAGCATAATTTGCATTTAAAATAATTTTTGGGGTAAGAACATAATTTATTTCTGCTTCAAAACCATAAATAGCAACCTTTGAAATATTCGAAGCTTTTATTATAGGTCGAGCTCCATAACTTAATTCTATCGAATCTCCTGTATTTACATAATACATAAAATCATTCCCAATAGAATAGTATGCTGATATCGACGTTCTTAATTTATTCTGTATTTTAATATCAGAACCTATCTCAAAATTATTTAAGTATTCTGGTTGCAAATGTTGATTTGATACTTTAAAACCTCCTTTTATTCTTCCTGATCGGCTCATATCATCTAAAACCCCAGGTCGAAACCCTCTAGCATAATTAATATAAACTCTATGAGTCGTGTTAAAATTATATTGAATCGACATTTTAGGACTAAAAGCATTCCAGTTATCTGTTTCTAGTTTTTTCTTATGATACTTTATCATAAAGTTAGTTTCAGATGTAGGATCTTCAATCTCGAAGCTTCCGTCAAAAAAATTAGCATAATCAAATCGTAATCCAGCAACAAGTTTTAACTTACTATTCAATAAACTAATTTCATCTTGAACAAATATTCCCAGAGTATTCATCTTTCCTTTATTTCGTACCATATCGGTAGATGTATAATACACATCACGAGCATTAACAGCTCCTTGTTTTAGATCGATACCTCCAATAATAGTTTGTTGTTTAAACTTATATGCAACTGAAGACAAAAAACCTAAATCAATGCGTTTTGAAAGAACCTTATAATAGGTATAATCAGTTTTTATCCACTCGCTAGTTCTTTTATAATCTTCGTTTAGATAAAATAAATTCAGATTCCACTTTAAATCATTCTTATTTCCAGAATATTTTACTCGGGCGCAATAAGTATCATGTTCTCTATTATTTCCTTGCGTTTGATAAACTTCTTCTCCTGCACCTCTATCATCGTCATAGTATAATAGATTAAGTTCTACATTATTGTTCTTATTAAATTCATACCCAAGTTGAGCTCCTGCTCCAAGTTCATTTAAGTCTGACTTTACAATGTATGGATTTGCTCGTTGATCAGCTTCTGATGCAGTAATATATCCATCACTCTGTCTGTAGAAACCATTCAAATTCCAATAAAAGCTTTTATCTTGACTTTTGTTTAATCGTCCATTTAAGTTTAATTGTCCTCGCATAGTATTGTAAGTTCCATAGTCAATACTAGCTTTACCCGCAAAAGATTCCGAAGATTTCTTGGTTATAATGTTGATTGCCCCTCCCATTGCATTACCTCCATACAATGAAGATCCTGGACCTTTAATAACTTCAATTCGATCAATTTGGGCTGGGTTTAATAGATTCCAGTTAACAGAACCTCCATCTGATTTATTGATTGGAATCCCATCAATCATAGCAAGGACACGCCCTTGTTCTTCTCCATTTAATCCTCGCATAGTTACAGTTGAGCTATGCGAATAAATTCCGAAGCTTTTATTTACATTTATCCCAGGGATATTGGCCAATAAGTCATCTATACTTTGTGCGGGTATAGATTTTATTTGTCGTGGAGATATTAAATTAATCCTAGTTGGAACTTGATTAATAAAATTCTCTGTTTTTGTTGCAGAAATTACTACTTCTTCAACTATGCAATTTGAAGCAACTAACTTAATTTCAATTGTTTTTACTTCAGAGTTGTCTAAAATAATTTCTTGTTGCAAAAGCTTATATCCAACACAAGAAACAGATAATATATAATATCCTGATTTTAGATTAGAAAATATAAATTCTCCTTTACTATTACTTGTAGTTCCATTTATTTTATTCAGGCTAACATTTGCATATGCAATAGGAGCTTTATTTTCTGAATCAATAATATTTCCCTTAATCTGACTTTGTGCTGATAACTTTATAGTTCCTAGGACAAATAAGAAAAGAGCAAAAATAATCTTTCTCATTATTACATATTTCATTTTTGTATTTTAATAGCTAATTCAATAGACCCAGTTTCTGATTCATCGGCTCTGATTACTTTAATAAGTCCATACTTATTCTTATCTGTCTTGAATGGAATTATTTTTCCTGTAGATGAGAACTTGCATGTGCTACTAGTTTTATCTGGAATAAAGCTAGAAATCATCAAACTATCGTTTTGAGATTTATCAAAATCTTCTGCTGTAATTAAATTTTCATCCGCAGTTTTATAGTCGTATAAAACTGTGTTCTGTACAGCCCAGTTACTTATTTCAGGATGATAAATCCTAGCTGTCTTATATCCCGGACAAGATAGTGTTGGCGAAGATTTACCTGAACAAAGATAATAGTAACCTACTAAGTCAATTGTACCTTCTTTTCCTGCAATAGTTTGCTTATTGTAAGCTTTCCCTGTATTCAGATCAAGATAACGAGGAAAACTTTTGGAACTTTGATAAGCTATTGTAATCGAAGGATAATAATTTATTGGTCCGTAGGCACTGCCATCTCCTTTGTATACAACAGTTCTTACCGAAGCTGTATCTCTGTGCAAATTCATTATTGAGAATTCCCATATTTCCTTTTCAGATGATCCTTTATTAAAAGTAAAGATTTTATCTAATTCTTCTTCTTTTACATACATCCCTAAATCTTCTTCTATTACCTCCTCGTTATTGGTAATACGCTTTATAGTTAAGTTAGTAATTGCCGCTCCATCTCCAATTGCCGAAATTCCAAATTTTATTTTTCCTCCAATAGGAACATAAGCTCCATTATTTGTAAACTGATCTCCTGTCTGGAGTAATATAAAAGGATTTGTTTTAGACAATTCGTCTTTAGTGCAAGCCACTAAAAGGAGCATGAATGAGATAAGGAAATATTTTTTCATGTTTGTACTTTTGTATATATCCATGCCTATTATGTTATTTTTATAAAAGGAATGATACGCGTAGTAAAATAAAAACTACAATCCTTTTATTTTATCCAAAGGAATAGTTCTTAACATTTATAAAAGTTGTTAAGAACTATTAACACAATATTATTTTTTTATAATATAAGTAAACTCAACCGATCCTTTTTCGCCTTGAATAACAGAATTAACTTTTAAAATGCCATAAATGTTATTTTCTGTTTTAAATGCGTATAAATTATTTTTCTCGAGTTTCTTAGCTTTGCGATAAGCTTCGTCAGCATTGTATATTGTTTTTATAAGAGCGTTATCTTCATTTAAAGATTCGAATTGAGCAACAGAAAGGACTCCTTCTAAATTAAAGAAACGTGTTGTGTGTACCGTTTTCCATTTTTCGGGAGCTTTATCTCCCGAAAAAACACCTTTGATTCCTGACCCTGGCGAAGCTAAAGCTATATCGTTTCGACCTTCTTCGTAAAAACAATAAATATCAATTGCAGCTTGATTATTAAAGGCTGTTTCTGTATCGTACTTTTTATTGTCCGTAATCGATAGAAAACCTTTGATCTCGGTGTTTTTCTGGGCTCCAAGTGTTACTGTTTTAAATGGAGACTCTTTTTTGTCATCCTTGTCACATGCAATAAAGATGGTGTTTGTTGCTAAAGCAAAAAGCAAAAAGTAAATGAATTTTTTCATGTTTAATTTAATTTAGGTTTTAGAATTGATATGCAAAAATCAACATATCGCACACAAATATAAGAAGCTAATTGAATAATTAGCTGTTTTTTGAAAAATAAATTCTTTCTCTAAAACAAATTCTAATTTCTTAGTTTTATCCTAGTATAAATTCTACTAAAAACAGTAGTAAGTTCTTAAAAAAATAGAGATGTCTGAATTGAGAAATATTTACATAAAATCAAAGAATAAATCAACAGCACTTGTAAATCCATTGTTCTGATTGCTTTTACAAACAGGAAATCGTTCTTTTAAATCTTTTGGTGCATTAGAAACCACATATTTTTCGGCTGTATATTCTAACATATCAATATCGTTATAATCATTACCAACACTAATTGTTTCTGTTTGTTTAATATTTAGTCGATTACAAAGCCAATCGATTCCTTGTCCCTTTGATACTGTCTTAGGAAAAATCTCCATCCATATTGAATCTCCATCCAAAGGTGAAGTTGTTCTGATTATTTTTATATTAGAGAATTGATTTTTTAACTGATTAAATAAATCAATATCATTGGGAAAAACCACTAAAAGTTGGCTTGCTGAATTACACTGGGAATATGAGTTGTATTCTGTAGCAAATTCTTTGTATACATTTATTCGCCTATCGAAATCGGGATTGTTATGATTATTTTTTGAATAAATAAATTGGTGGTTATTGGGTACTGGTTCGTGAATCATAAAATCAACATTATTCTCGGTTAAAACCCGAACAATTGATTCAACTTCGGATTTAGGAAGTTCTTGCGAATATAAGAGCCTCTGTTTTTTCCAATCAAAGATTCCTGCTCCTGATGAGAATATTAAATAATCAATTGGGAAATTACTTTTTAAAACTTTTGTTGTCGAATAAAAATTACGCCCGGTAGCTATAACTCGGATCACCTCATTATCACCCAACCAGTAGAGCGATTTCATATCATTTAAACTAACCTCTCGGTTATTATTTAATAAAGTTCCATCAAGGTCGGTAATAACCATTTTGTATTTAATATTTTCCATCTTTTTATTTTAAAAATCAATAGCCACTGTATTAAAATAAGTTTTTAAATCATCTCGATAAGTCATACTCGAATCAAACTTCCACTGCCAAGTGCTTTTAAAATTTCCCAAAGGTAAGTTAATTCTAATTAATGGATTTACTCCAACCAAATCATTATCTTCATTAAAAACCTCTTCTTCAAAATCCGTAATTAAACATGATTTTCCTTGGGGTAAAGCTTTTAAATGTAATTCTTGAATTTGCTGTTCTATTTTTTGCAAGTCTTTTATTGTATCTTCTTGGTGTTTTCTTAAAAAATCGATTAAAATAATATGTAATTGGCACATTATATTTAATGATATAACAAAATCGGCATCAGGTATAGGAAATAAGTATTTGTCAAAATCGATTTTATTTAGGATTTCTTTATCTCCTTTATTTTTATAGAAAAAATCAATTAATCCATTTGTGATATCTGCTTTCTGGATTTTAACATTAGGATATTTTTTTATTCGATTTACAACCTGTTTGGGGTGAATAATATCGATTAAAATTATTTCGTTAAACTGTTCTGATAATTTATCAATAGGCAAATCAAGAAGCCAACCACTACCTAAAACAACAGCTTTGTTTTTACTTTTTGTTTGCGCCGATTTCAGAATGAAATTTTTCGAATTAGAAAAATGATTATCCCAATTTTCTTTTTCTCGCATATATCTCCGAACAATCCCTTCCTGATCTTGAAAGTATTGCATTTGTCGAAGTTTTATGGTTTCTTGAATTTTCTTTAAATATTTAATCAATATCATGAAATGCTATAAAAGAATTTGGTTAACAAATGTCGCCTAAATTATAAAATATTACTTTTGCAAGTATAAAAATACATTGAAATCACATATTAATCATAATATAAAACCACAAAAGGAAAAGTTTAAACTCATGCAAGAGTGATTATATATTGCCTATTAAAATGAAAAAAAGGTATTAATAAATTAGCAAATAAGTAGAAAGATTTTTAAAAAAGCATAGATATCAATAGATTAATAAATAACAAAAATATAAACAGATGAAAAAGCTAAACCATTTATTTGTCGCATTGTTGGTGTTGACAGGATTAGTTTCGTGTAATAAAATGGATAAAGAAATGAGAAACCCGTTTTTTTATAACCTGAATGAGGTTATAGATTTTAGAAGTATTACAACAGATCATGTAATAAAAGCTACTGCTAAATCGATAGAAGAAGGGAAAATCGATTTGGATAAAATTTATGCAATTAAAGACAATGAAAGAACTTTTGAGAATACAGTTCGAGCATTAGATGATATTTACAATAATCTACTTAAAGTAAATGAAATTATCTCGTTGTTAGCTTATGTACATCCTGAAGATGCTATCCGAGATGAATGTTTAAAAAGCATTGGGACTTTAGGTAAGTTTTTTAATGAAATATCGTTGAACGAATCCTTATACAAGTCGATAAAATCTTACTCGGAATTAAACAAAAAAGAAAATTTAAGGCTTTTTGAAAAAAAGTATTTAAAAGAAACTATTGAAGAGTTTGAACGCAATGGATTTGCTTTATCGAAAGAAAAAAGAGCCAGATTAAAAGAAATACAAGATAGGTTATCCGATTTGGGGATTCAATTTGATTCTAATATAAGTTCGTATCAAGATTCGTTAATTGTTACCGAAACCGAAATTGATGGATTACCCGAAGATTATAAAAAATCGCACAAACAAGCAGATGGAAGATATAAGATAGGCTTAGAATATCCTTCGTATGTCCCTTTTATGAAATACTCAAAGTCGGACAAGGCTCGCGAAGAATTAACAAAGAAATATAAGAATACTGCATCGGATAAAAATATCGAAGTTTTAAAGCAGATTTTAATTGAGCGCGAGAATCTTGCAAAATTATTAGGATATAAGACATTTGCCGAATATCGAACAGAAAACAGAATGGCTAAAACACCTAAAAATGTATGGGATTTTGAAAATACATTAAAGGATAAAGTTCGAGAAAAGGCAGTACGCGATTACAACGAATTGCTTAAAATTAAGCAAATGTATTTAAAAGATAATTCGGTGAAAAATATCGAATCGTGGGAAGCTTCTTTTTACAATAACATCTTATTAAAAGAAAAATACGAATTAGACAATCAGAAGTTAAAAGAGTATTTTGAAGTTGGAAATGTTATTGATGGCTTATTTAAAATTTCGCAGCATTTATATGGAGTTAAATTCGAAAAAGTTGAAAACCCTTCGGTGTGGAGCGATGATGTAACTTTTTATGAAGTGAAAGAGAATGACAAATTAATTGCTCGATTTTATCTTGATTTATACCCACGAGAAAATAAATATAACCATGCTGCTTGTTTTGGTATGATTCCCGGAAAAAAATTAGGAGATGTATATCAAATACCTACTGCTAGTTTGGTTTGTAATTTCCCAAAAGCAACCAGCGATATGCCAGCATTAATGCCTCATGGCGACGTAGAAACATTTTTTCATGAATTTGGACATTTAATGCATGCTTTATTAACTAAAGCAGAGTTGGTATCCCAATCGGGCACTAATGTAGCTCGCGATTTTGTTGAAATGCCTTCGCAAATATTCGAAAACTGGGCATGGGATTATGATGCTCTTAGCCTTTTCGCAAAACATTACAAAACAGGACAGACTTTGCCTAAAGATTTGCACGAAAAAATGCTTGCAGCTAAAAATGTAGGCTCTGGATTACATGTGTTACAACAAATATTTTACGGTTCGTTAGACATGACCTTACACGATAAATACGACCCTAAAGGAGGAAAAACTACAACTGAGCTAGTAAAAGAACTTCAAAACGAAATAACAATGTTTAAATTTCAGGATGGAACACATTTCGAAGCTGGTTTTGGACATTTAAACGGATATGCTGCGGGATATTACAGTTATCTATGGGCTTTAGTTTTTGCCGACGATATGTTTTCTGTTTTTGAAAAAAATGGAGTAATGAATCAAGAAATCGGGAATAAATTACGAAAAGTTGTTCTTGAAAGAGGTTCGACTGTTGATGAAATGAAAATTGTTGAAGAATTTTTAGACCGAAAACCAAATCAAACAGCATTTTTGAAATCTATAGGATTGTAAGAACACGATAATCAAATAAAAGAAGCTGGTTTTATAATATAAGTTATTAGACCAGCTTCTTTTATTATAGAAATCTATGTTGTATGTTTGCGATACAAGTATGTATGTTATTTTATTATATAGCAAGGATATAACAAATCAAAAACACTAGAATATTTTTATAGACTTACTCACAAAACCATGAAAATTTTAATTATTTGCACCGGGAATAGTTGTCGTAGTCAGATGGCTCACGGATTTCTGAAATCTTTTGATGATAACATAACTGTAGAATCAGCAGGAACTGAAGCTTCGGGAAAGTTAAACACCAAAGCTGTTGAGGTTATGAGCGAGATAGGAATTGATATAAGCACCCACACGTCTAACTCAATAAACGAATATTTAAACACAGATTGGGATTATGTAATTACAGTATGTGGAGGTGCAAACGAGTCGTGTCCGACATTTATAGCTAATGTAAAAAACAAGGTACACATAGGTTTTGATGATCCTTCTTTTGCTAAAGGTTCTGACGAGTTTATAATGAGCGAATTTAGAAGAGTACGAGATGAAATAAAGACAAAGTTCTTCGAATTTTACAATCAAAATATTAAATAGTTATGACTAGAAAACGCTTATCTTTTCTCGATAAATATCTTACATTATGGATTTTTGCTGCAATGTTGATTGGAGTATTTTCTGGTTACTTATTCCCAGCGATAGCTGAGTTCTGGAATTCGATGAGCTCAGGAACAACCAATATTCCGATAGCAATAGGACTTATTGTTATGATGTATCCTCCTTTAGCTAAAGTAAAATACGAAGAATTAGGCGATGTATTTAAAAACACTAAATTGTTATCGCTTTCGTTGGTTTTAAATTGGATTGTGGGCCCTATTTTGATGTTTGTTTTAGCAATTGTTTTTTTACGCGATTATCCTCACTATATGGCAGGCTTAATACTTATAGGTTTGGCTCGGTGTATTGCTATGGTTATTGTTTGGAATGACTTGGCACAGGGCGATACCGAATATGCTGCAGGTTTAGTTGCTTTTAACTCTATTTTTCAGGTCTTATTTTTCTCAGTATACGCTTATGTTTTTATAACAGTAGTTCCCGATTGGCTTGGATTAGAATCGTTCAAAGTTGATATTACAATTAGCGAAATAGCAAAATCGGTATTTATATATTTAGGAATTCCTTTTGTAGCAGGATTTATAACCCGTTTTACTTTAACCCGAATAAAAAGTAAGGAATGGTATACTCAAAAATTTGTCCCAAAAATTAGTCCTTTAACATTAATTGCGTTGCTTTTTACCATTGTTGTTATGTTTTCGTTAAAAGGCGAATATATTGTTCAACTGCCTTTAGATGTTATTCGCATAGCTATACCTTTAATTATATATTTTGTAATTATGTTTTTGGTTTCGTTTTGGATGGGTAAAAAATCGGGAGCGAATTACAAAAAAACAACAACCATATCGTTTACATCGGCAAGTAATAATTTTGAGTTAGCAATAGCTGTAGCAGTAGCCGTATTTGGGATTAACTCGGGCGAAGCTTTTGCTGCGGTTATAGGTCCTTTAGTTGAGGTGCCGGTATTGATAGCTCTTGTTAATGTTGCTCTCTGGTTTAAACAGAAATACTTTGCAAGATAGCCTATAAACATTCAGGATAAATTTCATAATTTTACATTTTGATTTATAAACCAGAAAATAATATAAAATGATTATAGTTACAGGAGCTGCCGGATTTATTGGGAGTAATATGGTAAGCAAATTAAACAATGAGGGATTTAAAGATATAGTTGTTGTTGATGATTTTTCGAATCCTGAGAAAAATAAAAATCTTGAAGGTAAAGTTTTTTCTCAAAAAGTACACCGAAAAGATTTAACTCAGTGGATCGATGAAAATCAACGTTTTGTCCAATTTATCTTTCATATGGGAGCTCGATCGGCAACTACAGGATTTGCTAAAGAAGTATACGACGAACTAAATTTAGATTATACTAAAAACTTATGGAACAAATGTGTTGAATATGGTTTGCCTATAGTTTATGCTTCGTCGGCAGCAACCTATGGCTTAGGCGAATTTGGCTACGACGATAATCATGATATTGTACAAAAACTAAAACCATTGAACTTATATGGCGAGTCGAAAAACGATTTCGACAAATGGGCTTTAACTCAGGCTAAACAACCATTTTTTTGGGCTGGATTAAAGTTTTTTAATGTATATGGTCCCAACGAATATCATAAAGGACGAATGGCTTCGGTTGTTCTTCACTCGTTTAATCAAATAAAAGCTACAGGAAAAATGAAATTGTTTAAATCTCATAATCCTGATTTTACCGACGGAGGACAAACTCGCGATTTTGTTTATGTTAAAGATCTTTGTGATATCATGTTCTTTCTAATGAATCATCGCAAAAATTCGGGGCTTTACAATGTGGGAACAGGAAAAGGACGAACTTTCCTTGATCTTACCAAAAACACATTTAAGGGAATGACTATTAACGAAAACATCGAATTTATCGATACTCCGGTAGATATCCGAGATAAATACCAATATTTTACTGAGGCAAATATGAATAAACTACGTTCGGTAGGTTACGAAAAGCCATTTACAAGTCTTGAGGATGGTGTAAAAGATTATGTCGAAAATTATTTAATAGCAGGAAAGTATAATTAAAAAATATATTTTGGTGTGAGTTAAGTATTTTTAATTCACACCAAAACTCTCCTATCAATTAGTATCTCGAAGCAATAATATCCCAATTAATTATAGTCCAAAAATCCGATATATAATCAGGTCGTTTGTTCTGATAATCGAGATAATAAGCATGTTCCCATACATCGCATGTTAATATCGGGCTCAATCCCTCGGTTAATGGAGTTTGAGCATTGGGTGTTTGAATAATATCTAAACTTCCGTTAGATTTTTTTATTAACCATGTCCAACCCGATCCAAAAAGAGTTTTTGCCAAAGTCGAAAATTTATCTTTGAAAGCTTCAAACGAGCCAAAACTAGATCCGATAGCATTTAATAATTCACCCGAAGGCTTACTATCTCTTTTGTCGCTGAATTGTTCGAAATAAAATGTATGGTTCCAAACTTGAGCTGCATTATTAAATACCCCACCGTCAGATTTCATTATAATATCTTCGAGGCTTAAGTTTTCAAATTCGGTATTTTTCACCAAATTATTTAGGTTATTAACATAAGCAGCGTGATGTTTATCGTGATGAAATTCTAATGTGCGTTGTGATATGATTGGTTCTAACGCATCGTATGCATAAGGTAAATCTGGTAATTCAAAAGCCATAATATAAATTTTTAAGATTATACAATACATAAATTTAGAAATAAAAATTGTTTTTTAAAAACATTGATATCAATCACTTTAGCTCTGATTACCTCTACTCATGCGAACTAGACTTGGAACAATAAAAAGAAAAAAATATTAAGCTGCATCTTTAAGATTTATTCTTAATAAGAAAAACCAAAGTTTCATCTACTTATTAATACCAAATGAATTTCAAGATGAGGGATTTGTAAAAATGAATAATTTTGTCTTATACGCGACGAAAAAGCAAAAGATAGCCTTGTTACCTTGCAGCTTTTTTGGCAATGGCTAAGGCAAAAAGAAACGTTTTTATCACTCATTTTGATGTTCTTTTGGTATAAAATAAAAAACCATCCCTAAATTAAAGGATGGTTACATTATATTATATAAAAAAATTATTATGCGCTTTGAGCAGGCATTTTTCTATCTACTTTCTTTAATAAGCCTTGTAATACATTACCAGGACCAACTTCGGTATACGACGACATTCCATCAGCAATCATATTTTCCATAATGTATGTCCACTTTACAGGCGAAGTTAATTGCTTGATTAAATTTTCTTTAATCGCAACTGATTCTTTGTATGGCTTAGCATCAACATTTTGATAAACCGGACAAATAGGGTTATTAAAATTTGTTGAATTAATCGCTTCGGCTAACTCAACTCTGGCTGGTTCCATTAATGGAGAGTGAAAAGCACCACCAACTTTTAAAGGTAAAGCACGTTTTGCTCCAGCCTCTTTTAGTTTCTCACATGCTATTTCAATTCCTTTCATCGATCCAGATATTACCAACTGCCCAGGACAATTGTAATTTGCAGGAACAACAACATCTTCGATACCTGCACAAACCTCTTCAACTGTATTATCGTCTAATCCGATAATTGCAGCCATAGTCGATTGTTCTAACTCACAAGCTTTTTGCATAGCCATTGCTCGTTTATAAACTAAGGTTAAACCATCTTCGAAAGATAGTGCACCACTAGCTACTAAGGCCGAAAACTCGCCCAACGAATGTCCAGCAACCATTTCTGGATTAAAATCTTCGATCGTTTTAGCTAAAATAACTGAGTGTAAGAAAATTGCAGGCTGGGTTACTTTAGTTTGCTTAAGGTCTTCTTCAGTACCTTCGAACATTAAATCTGTTATTCTAAAGCCAAGAATCTCGTTTGCTTTCTCGAATAATTCTTTTGCAACAGGAAAGTTATCGTAAAGATCTTTTCCCATTCCTACAAATTGTGCTCCCTGACCAGGGAATACATATGCTTTCATAAATTTTATTTTGGTTAATACTTAACTTCTTATAAATGAAATTATTTTTAACAGCCAACAAAAATAAGAAAATACCAGTGACTTATCAAAAATTAATATATGAAAGCACCAGTATTATTAGTTTATCCTCTCAAGCTTTTACCTTATGTTGTTTTAGCTTAATTTAGAGTTTATTAAATGAATAAATTCTTCGCGAGTTTTGGTATCTCTTAAGAATGCTCCGGTAAATGCCGATGTTGTTGTAGAAGAGTTTTGTTTTTGTACTCCACGCATTTGCATACACATATGCGATGCTTCGATAACAACAGCTACTCCCATAGGATTAAGTGTTTCTTGGATACAATCACGAATTTGCATTGTCAAACGCTCTTGTACTTGTAAGCGTCGAGCATAGGCCTCAACTACTCTGGCAATTTTACTCAAACCAGTAATATGTTCGTTTGGAATATAAGCCACATGAGCTTTCCCATAAAAAGGAATCATATGATGCTCGCATAAAGAATAAAGCTCAATATCTTTAACAATAACCATTTGCTTATAGTCTTCTTTAAAAAGAGCTGTCCTCAGAATATCTCTCGGATCAATATTATATCCATTGGTAAGAAATTGAACAGCCTTAGCTACTCTAACCGGAGTATCTAATAATCCTTCTCTTGTTGGATCTTCTCCTATTATTTCTAATATTGATTTGTAATGTTCAGCAAGTTTTGCTGTTTTCTCATCATCCCACTTATCAACTCTTGAATAACCACAATTATCCGAAGTCTTAACTCCGTTGTTTATAATCTCCATAATTTAACTCCCGTAATATTCTACAAAATTATTTTCCGTTTCTTCAATTTTTATTTTATGCAAATGTACACCAAGAAGATTAATTATTGGTTCTAGAACATTCCAAATAGCTATCGCAAGATTTTCTGTAGATGCTATTGTATCTTTCATAAAATCAACATCTATATTCAGGTTTCTATGATCTAGTTTAGATATAACATGCTCTTTAATTATTTCGCTCAACTTTTTTATGTTAACAACAAAACCCGTTTCTGGATTTAGTTCACCTTTTATTGTAACATAAAGAATGTAATTATGTCCGTGCCAATTAGGATATGAGCATTTCCCAAAAACATCAAAATTTTGTTCGTCATTCCATTCTTCTCTAAATAATTTATGTGCTGCACTAAAACGTTCTCTTCGTGTTACAAAAACCATAAAAACTTTTTTAAAATATTAATAAAATGAAATAGCTAATAAATCTAATGCTACTATAAATTAACAACTATTTTACATAAAAGCAATATCTTTGATGCTACAAAAGTAGTAATTAACATGAAGATTTTAGTTGTTTCAGCTACAGAAAAAGAGATTTTTTCAGCTCAGAAAGTACTTAAGCCAGAGAACAAAAGGACTCGAACAGACTTCCTCGTAAGCGGGATCGGTTGCACATTTACAACATACATGCTGAGTCGTGAATTGCATAAAAACAATTATGATTTTGTAATTGACGCAGGTATTGCCGGAAGTTTTAATCCTTCGTTAAAGATAGGCGAAGTTGTTAATGTATACTCAGATCAATTTGCCGATTTAGGAATAGAAGATAAAAACAATTACTATACAATTTTTGAAAAAGATTTTATCGATAAAAATCAATTCCCTTTTTCGGATTCTAAGTTGATAAATCCCAATAATATTGATCTAGATATAAAAAAAGTAAGTGGAATTACAGTGAATACAACTCACGGAAACAAAACAAGCATACAACTATTTAAAGAAAAATTTAATGCCGATATCGAAACCATGGAGGGAGCGGCTATTTTTTATGTATGTTTGCTCGAAAATATTCCTTTTTTACAAATCAGAGCTATATCGAATTATGTAGAAGAAAGAAACACTGCCAATTGGAATATCCCGTTAGCTATAAAAAATCTCAACAATAAACTGATAGAGATAATCGAAAAAATTTAATTATGACAAAGATATTAATAGGATATTCAACCTGTCCAAACGACACATACATTTTCGATGCAATGGTTCATCACAAAATTGATACTGAAGATTTAGAGTTTGATGTAATTTTAGGTGATGTAGAAGAATTAAACCACAAGGCTATAAATAACGAGTTAGATGTTACTAAAATAAGTTATCATGCATACTCAAAAATTGCCAACAATTATCTTATTTTAGATTCGGGAAGTGCTTTAGGACACAAGAACGGGCCTTTATTAATAAGTAAATATAAAATATATCCCGACGAGATAAACGATATAAAAATTGCAATACCAGGCTTTAACACCACAGCAAATCTATTGCTTAACATTGCATATCCTAAAGCTCAAAATAAAAAAGAATATTTATTCTCGGATATTGAAGAAGCCGTTTTAAGCAACGAAACAGATGCTGGTTTAATTATTCACGAAAATAGATTTACATATGCCACACGCGGACTTAAAAAAATAATTGATTTGGGCGAATACTGGGAAAACGAAACCTCATCTCCTATCCCACTCGGAGGAATTGTAGTAAATCGAAATCTTGATAAAAAATTACAATTAAAAATAAACAGAGTCCTGAAACGAAGTATTGAATATGCCTTTGCAAATCCCAAATCAGCATATTCGTATATAAAACAATATGCTCAAGACATGAACGAAGATGTTATGTATAAGCACATCGAACTATTTGTTAATAACTTTACTCTTGATTTAGGAGAGAAAGGGAAAAATGCCATCAAAACTTTATACTCGCGAGCAAATCAAGCTGGAGTTTTAGAAAAAATTCCGGAACAAATATTTTTAACCTAAATTTGAACCTTAAATTCAATCCCCAATTATAAGCATTAAATAAAACTGAATGGAATTTTCGCAAGAAGCTAAATTTGCTTTACAAATTATACAAAGTACAAATCAAAATCTTTTTATTACAGGCAAAGCCGGCACAGGTAAATCAACTTTACTAGAACATATTCGGAATTTACCCGATCAAAATATGATTGTTTTGGCTCCTACCGGAATTGCTGCTATAAATGTAAAAGGAGAAACAATCCATTCGTTTTTTAAATTAAAACCCGGATACGAACTTGATGAAGCATACAATGCTCGATTAAACAAGAAAAAAACATCAAAGTACAGAGCTATAAAAACAATATTGATTGATGAAATATCGATGGTTCGTGCAGATATTTTAGATGCTATTGATGTTTTTTTAAAACGAACCCGAGATGTTAATCAGGCATTTGGAGGTGTACGTATGATTTTCTTTGGCGATTTATATCAATTACCTCCAGTTGTTAATAAACAAAACGAAATCTATTTTTATCAGAACTATAAAACACCCTACTTTTTTTCGGCACACGTATTTAAACAAACCGATTTATTTTCTGAGGCTTTTTCTTTAACTAAAATCGAATTAAAAACAATTTATCGACAAACGGATAAAAAATTTGTTGATATATTAAATGGAATACGTGAAAATACAATAAGCTACGACCAACTATCAGAACTTAATAAAAGAGTAATCGCTAATTATTCGGGAAACAACTCGGATGAATTCTTTATTCATTTAATGAGCACCAATGCCGGAGCTCAAAACATTAACAACTCTAAGTTATTTCAATTAGAAGGAGATATTACCGAGTTTAAGGCAAGTAAACAAGGTAAGATAGGAAATTTACAACCCAACGAAGAGCATATTTGTGTAAAAAAAGGAGCTCAGGTAATGTTTATTAATAACGATTACAAGCGACGATGGGTTAATGGCACATTGGGAGTTATAAGCAAAATAAGTAAAGAGTTTGATGAATCAGGCGCCGAATTGGAAATATTATACGTAAAACTCGAAAACGGAAAAGAAGTAAAAGTTTCTAAACATACATGGGATATCTCAAAATATAGTTTTAAAGATGGTGTATTTACTCGCGAAGAAATAGGGACATTTACTCAAATACCTTTAAAACTAGCTTGGGCAATTACAATTCATAAAAGCCAAGGTAAAACTTTTGAGCATGTTGTTATTGATCTTGAAAAAGGAAGCTTTGCCCACGGACAAACCTATGTTGCTCTTAGTAGATGTACCAGCTTAGAAGGGATTATTTTAAAAAGAGCAATAAAACACTCTGATATAATAACAGACAAATTAGTAATGTCTTATTAACCTGAGTTCGATTCTAAAAAATACGAATTGATCTGTATCAATAGATTCATATTTTATAGCAGCCTTTTTATTCATTTATTAAAAGTATGAACTAGTCCTTACTTACGCAAGATGCTTGCGCTTACCTACGCAAGATGTTTGCGCTTACCCACGCAAGGTGTTTGCGCTTACCTACGCAAGGTGTTTGCGCTTACCTACGCAAGATGTTTGCGCTTACCTACGCAAGATGTTTGCGCTTACCTACGCAAGATGTTTGGGCTTACCTACGCAAGATGTTTGCGCTTACCTACGCAAGATGTTTGCGCTTACCTACGCAAGATGTTTGCGCTTACCT
>JAKSCO010000250.1 GCA_022360575.1 Bacteroidales bacterium
ACCAACCCCTGCAGGAGTGCCGGTAAATAATAAATCACCAATCTTGATCATCATATATTTCGATACATGCGATATTAAGTCATCAACTTTAAAAATCATTTCTTTTGTGTTTGACTCTTGAACCGTTTTCCCGTTCAATTCTAATCTAAAATTGATATTATTAATGTCGTCAAATTTATCTAAAGAAATAAATTTACTAATCGGAGCCGATCCGTCAAATGCTTTTGCTATCTCCCAAGGCAATCCCTTATCTTTACATTTTTGTTGTAAATCGCGAGCTGTAAAATCGATTCCGATACCAATTTCGTTATAATAGCGAGATGCAAATTTTGAGGCTATATTCTTTCCTAATCTCGACATTTTAATAACGATTTCTACTTCGTAATGTATTTCTTTTGAAAAATCTGGATAGAAAAACGGTTGATTATTTCGTAATAAAGAAGTGTCGGGTTTTAAGAAAAAAATAGGCTCGTCAGGGATAGTATTATTTAGTTCCTTTGCATGATCTTTATAATTCCGTCCTATTGCAATTATTTTCATGTATATTGATTTTATATAATATGGCGTTTCTAAATACGGTTTCGTATTAAAAAAATATCGAGTAAAAACTCGATATCTTTTGTTTATGAATTAAACTTTCGAAGTTTAATGTTTGTAAGTACTTTTTTGGTGTATAATGGAAAATCGCTATTAAGCATCCATCCAAAATAGCCTTGATCTTTTTCAAGGACAGATTCAACGGTTTGTCCTTTATATTTTCCGAAATTAAAAATTTCTTGTCCTTTATCGTTATAAACAATACGTCCAGCAAAATCAGCATTTTTTGTATGCGATGAAAATTTCGAAATTTCTTCAATATCATTTTGCAAATCTTCGTATCGTTCGATTTGTGATTTCAAAATTTCGTAAGTCGCTTTGGTATCAGCTTCGGCACTATGAGCATTTTCTAAATTTTTCTGACAATAAAACTTATATGCAGCACTTAAAGTACGTTGCTCCATTTTATGAAAAATTACTTGCACATCAACAAATCGATGTTTTTTAAGATCGATATCTAAATCTACCCTAAGAAATTCCTCGGCTAATAGCGGAATATCAAATTTATTTGAATTATAGCCTCCTAAATCGCAGCCCTCAATAAATTTAGCTACTTCTTTAGCTACAAGTTTAAATACAGGCTCATTCTTTACATCTTCATCACTTATTCCATGAATATCACTAGCCTGTTTAGGGATAGGCATTTCAGGATTAACTCTTAGTGTTTTTGATTCTTCTTTACCGTCAGGAAATACTTTTAGTAACGAAATTTCGACTATTCTATCATGAGTAATATCGATTCCTGTTGTTTCTAAATCAAAAAAAACAATCGGCTTTTTTAATTCTAAGTTCATTATTCTTTTTTATTATTCTTAATGAAAAAGAGAGTTTCACAAGAAACTCTCTTACAAAATCATATATTGAGTTAATTAAGCATTTACCATCATTGGCATTAAAAGCATTAACACATCTTCATCGTTGTTTTCTTTTTCGGCAGGGAATAAAATTCCAGCACGAGAAGGATCTGATAATTCGACTAAGACATCGCTAGATGCTAAATTTGATAATATCTCGATTAGGAATGAAGATTTAAATCCGATTTCCATATCGTCTCCTTCGTATTGACAATTCAGACGCTCGTTGGCCGAGATAGAAAAATCTATATCTTGAGCTGAAATTGTCAGTTGATTTCCTTTTAAATCTAGTTTTACCAAATTGCTGGCTTGATTCGAGAATAGAGCTACACGCTTTAGTGCATTGAAAAACTCTACTCGGTCAATTGTAAGTTTATTTGGATTGTTAGTAGGAATAACCGAATTATAGCTTGGATAATTTCCTTCAACTAATCTTGAAACCAACTTGTAGTTTGATAATGTAAAAAATGCATTTTTATCATCAAACTCAACCAATAAGCTATTTTCTTCTTTAGGAAGAATTGCTTTTAATAATGATGCTGGTTTTTTAGGTAAAATAAAAGAAGATTCTTGCCCTGAAGTAACATCAGATCTTCTGTATCGAACCAATTTGTGTGCATCAGATGCAACAAATGTCATATCGTCGGGCGATAGTTCAATAAATATCCCATTCATTACCGGACGTAATTCATCATCAGCAGTAGCAAAAAGAGTTTTGTTTATTCCACTCAAAAAGACTTCTGTCTCGAGTTGAAGTGATGTTTTTTGTTCTTCTTTAATGACTGGTAATTGAGGAAAGTCTTCTCCGTCTTGTCCAACAATATTATATTTTCCGTTTTCGGTAGTGATAACAATACCAAATGTTTCCGAATTTATATCAAATGTTAATGGTTGATCTGGAAATTCTTTTAATGTATCAGTTAATATTTTTGCAGGAATAGCAATGTTACCTCCATCGGTTACGTTTTCAAGATTAATTGTAGTAATCAAGGTAGTCTCCAAGTCCGATGCAGTAATTTTCAACTCGTTGTCAGATAGCTGAAAAAGGAAATTATCAAGAATAGGCAACGTATTCTTATTGCTTATTACTCTACTAATAGCCTGCAAATGACCTAACAATTCTGTACTAGAAATAACAAACTTCATTTGTATCTATTTTTTTATGATTTCTTAAACTGTTTAATCAAAATTAAATTTATCAATTATACGAAAAATTTACGAAGTAGACAATTAGCCTACACTAATTTTGCGTTAGCGAAAATAATCAATTTCTTTTAATAATGGGTCAATATTGTAATAGTGTATTAAAATTAATTCGTTGGAGTTGTTAAATACGGCGAAAGCTTTATTGTAATCAAATAGCGCTTTTTTCCCATACTCATCAAATTCTTGTTCGGCAGGTTTCCTGTATATTTTTAGTTGATTTTGATTTTTCGAGAAATCTTTGACTGTTATTGTTGCAAAAGCTTGTGATTTTATGATCGAGTCTTTTTGATTTTGATCTAGGGTTACAATATCGTCAAAGGTTATTTTCTGAAAATAGGTAAAGAAACGTGCTACTTTTTTGACATCAAAATCGCTTAAGACATTTTCTTCAAAATCGAACATCGAGAAATAACCATCATTGTGATTCTTTATCTGAAATGATTTATGACTGTTTGCAGGGTATTGAATTTGGATACTATTAATGTCTTGTGGCTTGTATTTAAAAATAATTTTATTTCGCCAAAAATTCTCATCAGCAACATATAAATTAGCGATTAACCCTTTAAACGAAGGAATTCTAACAACAAAAGGAGTTTTCGATTTATTCATCAACATATAAGTTTTCGATTTATTCATCGATGGTTTGCTAACATAATATTTTCGAATAACTCGGTTGTTTTTCAATATCTCAACTTTAATTCCTTCTTTTTTTAGTATCATACAAACTTGTTGTTTTGCTAAATTAGATACGGGCGATAAAACCTGAAGTCGATTTATTGCAGTTAGGAAATTCTGAATGTTCCATTCTTTAACCAAGTATTTCTGATTTACTTTCCAGTTATTGTTTTGTTTAGTTAAGATTAGTTTTGTTGTATCGTCTAAAATTTGTATTTGTGTTATCTCGTCGAGCTTATCAATAGCAAAAGAACTATTTCTTTTATTTAATGTTCCTTTATGATTCGAGAAAAAATATACTGTAGCAATAATTAGTAATACTACGAAAATGATATAAGATATTTTTATTCGCATTCGATTAGTCTGTTTTTGATTAATGGCTAATGTGTATATTTTCTTTTTCGACGATAAGAAAAGAATATCCCAAATAGTAAGATTAAGATTACAGGCAAAACAACATTAATAAACTGCCATTTTGATTTTTCTTTTTTAATTCTTTCTTTGTTTAATAATCGGAGCTTGAATTCTCGCGAGCGCATATTCAATATCCCACTCTCGTCAACTAAGTAATGAACAGCATTCATAACAAACTTTTTATTCCCGAAAGTTTGTTTTGTATATCTATCGTAACCTAAGGGTGACAAAAACACCCCGTCGGCTTTTTGTTTTACCTTATTTTTAATAATATCAGCATCAGAAACAACAATCATTTTTGTAGATACACTTTGAGATTTAAACTCAAACTTTTGATCTTGTACAATTCTCTGTATAGGTCTGTTGGTGAAAACAGATTCGAATTTTCCTTCTAATAATACAGCTACCGGATTATTAGGACTATTAAACGATTTAGGATTTGGCTTTTCTCTTATCTGATTTAGGCTTATTAGTAAAGGTAAATTTTTTAAGCGTGATCCCATCGACGAAGTCAGTATAACTTGTTTCTTTATATCCCGACTTTTACCAACTATATCGATAGTACTAGGAAATTCCGCTTTTATCATATTTAAATTTTTGGTAATTGGATTCCTGTTTTGAGCACTCAATAATGGGAAATACAACCACGGAGCTGGACTAAATTTTGCTTGGTTTCCGGCAAGAGCTGTATTTACAGGTATTACTGCACACTGAATATCTTCGATTACATTAGGATTTATACGAACACCATATTTAAATAATTGATCGCTTAAATTAACATCGTTAAATAAAGCAATTGTATTTCCGTTATTGCTTGCTAAGCTATCCATACTTACATTTGCTGTTTCGAGAAACCACAACACCTTACCTCCGTTCATGATGTATTGATCGATAATAAATTTACTTTTTTCTGTATATGCTTCTTTAGGTCCGGCAACAATAATTGCATCGTAAGGATTTAATATGTTTAGATACTCTTTTATAGTAACTCGATCAATGTCATAATATTCATTTAAAGCTCGGGTAATATCTCCAGTTTCAAACTCGTTAAGTTCTTTTTGTCCTTCGATAAATGCGATTTTTTTACGTTTTTTAGTCGTAATTTTTCGTATTGCATCAACAAATTCGTATTCTAAAGCCTGAATTGAATTGTTTAGGTTTACTTCGGCTGATAGCCCCGGATTGTTTACCAATAAGTTTATAGATGTTTCTTTGTCGTTGTATATAAGGATTGCTCCCGGAAATAATATTTTTTCGACCATAGCTCCATCGTCGTTGCGATCTTTTACATTTGTAGGATTCAAGCCTCGTTGATATAGGTCACGATAAATAGCATTTCGTTTTGATATGTCTGTAGATTCTGAGGGATTAACAAATGAGAATTGCACATTATTTTCTGCAACTATTCTAAATTCTTCCATCAATTCGGCAATTGATTTTTGCATACGCTTAAAACCTATAGGCATCTCGCCATCTAAATAAATTTCGATATATATAATATCATCTAGCGAATCGAGTACATTGCATGTTGCTTGTGATAGAGTATATCGTTTATCGGCAGTTAAGTCTAATCTAAAATATTTATTCGACGAAATATAATTAATTAGTAAAATTATAATCAAGGCAATGAGTAGCTGAATTATATTTTGTTTTTTTAAGTTTTTCATCCGTTTATATTTTCATTTTCTAAAGTTTGTTACCAATTTTTAGTATTCTGTTTTTACCATTTCCTACTTTGAAGCTTAGTTTTGGTAATTAACAGAAAAAATGCAATAACACTTATAAAGTAAACCATATCACGACTATCAATAACTCCTCTGCTCATTGATTTGTAATGTTCGTTTATTCCCAAATTAATAATTGTATCGTTCGATTTTAGTGTTGCTAATTCGCTAAGGTAATCAAACCCAATATACATAATAAAGCACAAAAGCATACCGACTATAAAAGCAACAATTTGATTGTCTGTTACCGACGAAGATAATACTCCGATTGAGACATATATTGCTGCTAAAAAAAATAGCCCAATGTATGATCCCCAAGTTCCTCCAGTATCGATATTTCCAACAGGGTTGCCCAAAACATAAACTGTATAAAAATAAATTAAGGTAGGAAGTATCGAAAATAATACTAAAACCAATGCAGCTATAAATTTGGCAAATATAATTTGGAAATCAGATAGTGGTCGAGTTAATAATAATTCGATTGTGCCTGTCTTTTTCTCGTCAGAAAACATTCGCATTGTTACTGCCGGGGCTAAAAATAAAAATATCCAAGGGGCTATAGTAAA
>JAKSCO010000128.1 GCA_022360575.1 Bacteroidales bacterium
CGGGCGTTAAGCGCAAAGGTCGTTGTTATCTTTTTCCAGTTTTTCCTGATAAATGCATGAGAGTTTTGCGAAGCTGGCGGCGGGTTTAGAGTTGATATGGGGAATCCTGCTATTTCTGTAATTCAACATGTTTCTCCAGATAAATTATCGAGGCTGCTTCCGTGCAATGCCAGCATCAACACTGTGCTTCTAAACTCCAAGCCTGCAAATTTATCCTGATAAATTCATGAGAGCTTTTCGAAGCTGGCGGAGAGTTTAGAGTTGATCTGGGGAATCCTGTTATTTCAGTCATTCAACGTGTTTGTCCTGAAAAATTATTCTGGCTGCCTCCGAGAAATGCCAGCAATCGACATTGTGCTTTAAAATTCCAAGCTTGCCCTTTATTTTCGTTTTTTTGAGCTGGCGTGAGAGTTATGAGTTATTTTACGAGTGCAATGCCAACATCATTATTTTCGTCGTTGGCAAGTTTTTTAAGGCTGGCAGGATAGATCGAAATAATTTCCAAACGTGCAACGCCAGCACAGCCATTTGTGTTTCACTGCAGCATCTTGAATCAGTCGTTATCTATGCTGTGCAAAATACAAACAAATCAAGTTATGACCAGGCTGGCGGGCACGGCCTCAATTGTCCTGCCAACATTTTACTGCGCCAGCATCAATATCCGCGGAACGTGGCTGCGGGCTGCGCTTAACAAGCGCATGCAAGGGACGCCTACGGCGCCCCTGATGCGGGCGTTATGTGATGCTACCAAAAGTTCATCAAAGACCGAAAGTTCATTGATAATTACAGCAATGAAATCCCTCATTGAAAAAGAAATAGATTTACATCAGTTCGAAACAAGAACAAATCGAGACAAAGTTCAAAAATTGTTACATCCTAATTTCCGAGAAATTGGAGTCACAGGATTAAATTTTAATTTGTCAACAATTTTGAAACTTCTTGAGCAAGAAATTAATGATGGTAATTCGATACATTCACAAGATTATGAATGTGTAAAGCTATCTGATGACTTGTACCAATTATTCTCCAAATCTGTTTCCATCAACTCCTATGGAAAACCAGAGAGCTATGCCAAAAGAACATCAATTTGGAAGCATTCTGAAACATCATGGAGAATGATTTATCACCAAGGCACAAAGTGTGCTCCCTTCAAAATTCCTTCCGATAAAGTATGTGAATACGCACCAGCAACTATCGAAAGTACAATCGGCTGATTGTAATATAGTGTAATACAGCTCTACCGTCGTATTTCAAGATAGATGTAGTTTTGGTTATAAAGCACACAATCCAGCCAGCTGTTGGAGGGCGGTAGCGTTAGAGAGAGATCATGAAATGCCTTGGTGTTACGAAAACCCCTGAGAATTCATGACAGATATGCAGCGATCTCTTCAAGTTTGGTTAAATTTTACACAACCTGACAACACAATATCAGTCGTATATATTATTTGCACGAGCCGATGGTTCCGTAAAATTTCAAGATCATACTGTTGAGATAGTGTGCTAATAAATAACCTGATAGTTTGTGTTCACGCATCACATAACAAGTTCGTGCAGGTGACGCCTACGGCGCACCTGACGCAAGCGTTAGGCGCTTAAACCTCAGCACTATCGAGATATCGAAGAAATAATGAAAAATCTATTTTTAGCATCATCTTTCTCAGATGTTTCAGATGTATTTGAGAAAACCGAAGAGAGTTTGGCCCCTGGAAAAACTGTTTGCTTTATTCCCACAGCAAGCACTTATGAAGAAATAAATTTCTATATTGATGATGCTAAGCAATCATTTGAAGAAATGGGTTTGATTCTAGATATCCTCGATATATCTACTGCAACGGAAGAGATGATTGCTTCGTCACTACAAAACTGCGATTTCATATACGTATCTGGTGGAAACACATTCTTTCTACTACAAGAACTTAAACGGACACGAGCAGGAGCTGAAATATTAAAACAAATTCAGCAGGGAAAAACCTACATTGGTGAGTCAGCTGGAACAATGATTCTATCACCTTGTATTGAGTACGTTAAAGAAATGGACGATACTAACGAAGCTAAAGGATTAAATTCATATGATGCATTAAATGTTATAGATTTTTATCCATTACCTCATTACTCCAACTATCCATTTCAGGAGGTAACAGAGAAAATTGTTCAAAAGTATATTCAAAAAATTAAACTTGAACCCTTAACCAATGCACAAGCAATTCGTGTGAAAGGCAACTCTATTATCAAATACAGTACAGACCAAACTTGCAGCGTCTAACGCCTAAACTTGTATATTAAACTCTAAGTAAGGAGTAAAACTCTTTGAGAAAAGAACATCAAATCATCATATTTCTTTTGCTTGTTAATATTGGTGCAACATTTTGGTTTGGTTTTCAAAAACCTGATAGTACTCAGCCTACACCAGTACAAGAAACTTTTAAACACAATCTACCTGAAATAATCACCAAAGAAGTTGTCGATAATATCTTTACTAAGTTCAAACTACATTTTAATAATGAAGACTATGATGAAATGTATAATATGTTTGGAGATGTAACAAAAAATCAATTCTCAAAAGAAGCTGCAAATAAAGAATTTAAAATGCTCATAGGATTCTTTAAGCACATAGAATCTGGAGCCTACACACATTCAAAGTACATCAGCTCTGAAGGTAATACGAGTTTTTACCAGATATATTACAATGTAAGCTTTTCACAGAATGACTTATCGAAACAAAATGGCTATCTACAGATCACGGTTGCAGTGCAAGGAAATAGCTACCAGATTTATGGTATGCGCTTAAACAATCAATAATACAACGCGCCTAACAAGTGCGTGCAGGTGACGCCTACGGCGCACCTGACGCAAGCGTTAAGCGCAAAGGTCGTTGTTATCTTTTTCCAGTTTTTCCTGATAAATGCATGAGAGTTTTGCGAAGCTGGCGGCGGGTTTAGAGTTGATATGGGGAATCCTGCTATTTCTGTAATTCAACA
>JAKSCO010000135.1 GCA_022360575.1 Bacteroidales bacterium
TAAAAAATAAAGATTATGAAAGAATTTAGAAATATACCTCAGTCTAGTGTCCATTTTTTTTGCGCAAGTGCAGTTGCTACCGGAGGGATTAGTGTGGCTGTTAGTCTTGTTGTATGAGCAGGTTTGAGTACTTTAATTTGTTAAATTATGAATAGAAAGAAAGATTATCGATTATTATTTATAATTCCTAATATAGTAGCATCATCTATACTTATGGTTTATTATGTTTTAATGAAACCAAATTTGTTTCCCGCAAATATAATCCCATCGTATTTTTTTGGAGTAATAGCAGCCTTGGTTACAATGTATGTTTTTCATCCAAATAAACATAGAAAAAGTTTATTTAAGCTTCTTAATTGGATTATGCTTTTTGTAACTGTAGTTCTAATCTTTCTGTATTTTATAAGATAACTACTTTCTTAAGATTATACTGAATTTAAAAAGGATATTACATACAAGTTGGTGATTCGATCCCAACTTGTATGTAACTCAAATTATATTATAATATTTCCTTATTCTATTAATACATTTATAGAGATAAAATCTATTGATATTAAAACACAAATTATTCGACTTATATTTGTCGTCAGTGTATTTCGTTGAAACGTAAAAAGAGAATATTTATGGTAAAAAAGATTATTTCGTACAATGTAAATGGTATAAGGGCAGCTTTAAATAAAGGTTTTATCGATTGGTTAAAATCCGAAAATCCAGATGTTGTTTTGATTCAAGAAACAAAAGCTCATAAAGAACAAGTAGATACTTCTCTTTTCGATGATATAGGATACAAGCATTATTGGTTTTCGGCTCAAAAAAAAGGATATAGTAGTGTTGCTGTTTTATCAAAAAACAAACCCGATTATATCCAAAAAGGAATAGGGATTGAAAAATACGATGTAGAAGGACGAACAATTCGTGTCGATTTTGGCGATGTTACCATCATAAACTCTTATTTTCCTTCGGGAACAACCGGAACTGTTCGTCAGGATTATAAAATGGAATATCTTAACGATTATTACGAGTATATCGACAAGCTAAAAGCCGAACGACCTAAAATAATTTCTAGTGGCGATTATAATATTTGCCATAAGGCTATTGATATAAACCATCCCGAGCGTCATAAAAAAACATCAGGATTTTTGCCCGAAGAGCGCGAGTGGGTCGATAAATTTATCGAAAGTGGATTTGTTGATTCTTTCAGAGAGTATAACTCGCAGCCCGAACAATATAGTTGGTGGAGCTATAGAGCTGGGGCGCGTGCTAAAAATTTAGGATGGCGAATTGATTATCACATGATTTCTCAAGCATTAAAACCTCAACTTAAAAATGCCACTATCTTACAACAAGTAGTACATTCCGATCATTGTCCTGTTCTTGTCGAGATAGATATGTAATACCCAAAAGCTAATTCGAATGTGAATTGGTTTCTGTTTTTAAGAGCATCAATCTTCTGTAGTTTCCGTCTTTAAAGGGAAATTACAGTTGATAAAATAAAAATTATAAACAAATGCGAAAAACTATATTATTCCTCATTGTATTGTGTCATACATTAATATCTACAGCACAACAGCAAAAACAACAAGCCATCGAAGTATTAACATTAGGGGTATTTCACTTTAATTTTCCGAATTTAGATGTTCAACAAATTAGTAAATCGCAACAAATAAATGTTCTCGACAAGAAATATCAAAAAGAAATTAAGTTGATTGTTGATAAACTTTCGGATTTCGAGCCCTCGATTATTGTAATTGAAGTTGATCCTAAAAAACAAAGTCAAATCGACTCGCTGTATAAGCTCTACTTGCAAAATAAATACAAGCTGAAACGAGACGAAGAAGAACAGATTGGGTTTCGATTAGCCAAAAAACAAAATCTTAAAAAGCTTTATTGTGTTAACGATTGGGGCGATTTAGATCACAAAATAAAAAATGTATTATTAAGTAACGATACCTCAGAACTGAAAAAATTTGAACGGTATATAGCCAATAATCCTGACAAAGACAAAGTGAGCAGACCCAGGCATATATTTAAAACACAAGGAATATTAAAAGAGCTAATCCAATTAAACAACCCCGAGAATATTAAAAACTCTTTAGGTGCATATTTGACCGGACCGTTTAAATATGAGATAAACGAAGGTGATTTCTTCGGAACAAAATTCGAAACAGGACGGTGGTTTAGCCGAAATCTTAAAATATTCAGAAATATACAACGAATAAATACCAAGCCCTCCGATAGAATTTTAGTGATTTTTGGTGCGGGACACCTAAATTTACTAAATGTATTTTTTGAATCGTCGCCCGAATACAAACTTGTAAAAACAAACGATTATTTAAAGTAAATATACGAGTTGTTTTGGGTTATATACGCGTGGTTTTACATAGAATATATATTGGTAAGGTAATAGTATAAAAAAGAAGCTGCCTTTTTGGACAACCTCTTTATTTTTAACACCCCCCGCTCGGCAAAGTTTATTCTGTAATACCCTGAAATAATTTAACAAAATAAACCCCAGTCAGTCAAACGGGTTGGTTTTGCTTATAAGACAGATTTAGTCTTAAGTACAGAGACTTCGATTAGTCAAAAACTTACGTTTTATTTTAAAATAAAGGTTTTTGATAAGCGGCGGGAGGATAAACTGAAATCGGTGTGAAATATTTGATAATTGTTAATTAGCAGTAAACTTAAATTAATTCATCAGAATCAAATACATTATTGAAATACTATTGTTGCAAATACGGAAATAGAATTATCAAAATTTGTCGATTTCAGAGGATTTTGGTTCTTTGATCTCAAAGAACAGAAAGAAAAATTAAATTTATCAATTGACACGAGCAACATATCCGCTTTAGCGAAAAGAAAGAACTGATAATTACCAATAAAGCTATACGAAAGATTCGTGCAGCAACGGGGTTATACCAAATGAATATTAAGATGAGGAGTTTGTAAAAATAAATTATCAAGGTTTCATTTAATAGTTTACAAAACCATTTGTCGTTGCCACTCGAACAAAGCTAGAGCTAATGCATGAGATACATTTAATGAAGTATTTTTTCCATAAATTGGGATATGAACAATTTTAGAACAACGATCAAGGAAAGTATCATCAACCCCTGCTACTTCGTTGCCAACAACAAATGCAACTTTGCTTTGAAGCTTTGCCTGGTAAATATTTTCAGAATCGCTTGTTGTTTCAATAGCTACCAAATTGTAATCATCAGGGATTTCGTTGTCTAATTCGGCTTGTGTACAAAATTTCCAATTAACCGATTTGAAACTCGAAGCTGCTGTTTTTTTAATTTTAGATTCTCTAATATCATTGCTATCAGAAACAAAAAGAACTTTATCGCAAACAATATTATCGGCCAATCGAATTATGCTACCTACATTTTCGGGTGTGCGAATATTGTACGCAACAATTATTGGAGGGACATAAGTTGAAGGAAGCTCGACCCCATGAAATAAATATTTAGAATGAATAGTACGTTTCATAAATTAACATTTGGACTTTAGCAAGCTATCTGTTGGTATAGCAATAAATACTGTAAGAATTTTGTTGAAAATCAGATTATACTTTTAACAAATTTAATCAGAAACTACCCTGTCCATTTTAATATCATACTTATCTGTTGGCACTTTATCAACCATCTGAAAATCGAAACAAATACCTAACTTAAAAGCTTTGGTTTGTTTTAACAATTTATCGTAGTAAGCTTTACCTCGCCCCAAACGGTTATTCTCTGAATCGAAAGCAACACCTGGAATTATTATCAGGTCAATTTTTTCTGGAGAATCATAATTTTCACCAACAGGTTCGTTAATTCCAAATTGTTCGCCTTTTTGTAAATCGTTTAAGCTTTCAAATTTCTTTAACTCCA
>JAKSCO010000162.1 GCA_022360575.1 Bacteroidales bacterium
CCCAAACAGAATCTTTTTGGCTTCTCGCAAGTGTGTAAATGCCCAAACAGAATCTTTTTAGCTTCTCGCAAATGTGTAAGTGCCCAAACAGAATCTTTTTGGCTTCCTGCAAATGTGTAAATACCCAAACAGAATCTTTTTGGCTTCTCGCAAGTGTGTAAATGCCCAAACAGAATCTTTTTAGCTTCTCGCAAATGTGTAAGTACCCAAACAGAATCTTATAAGCATCCTAACAACTTGCAAGGATGGCTTTCTGAAACAGTTTCTGGTTCCGTTTTTTTTCTATAAAGTTGAATGAATCACGATTAAGCTTTGAAATAATCAGAGAGAATAAGTTTATCTTTAGTATGTTAGAAGAAGATATTTTTAGTTGTACAGCTTAAAGATAATTCGAGATACTTAATTTCCTTCTTATATTTTTATTCGTTTAGGATGCTTTGATTACAGATAAAATATTCGCGAACTAAGTTAGATAATATCATTATCTGATCAACCTATAAATTATTTAGAATGTTTTTTCCTTTTAAAATTTTTTCTGTATTTATTCTTTTTCACTTCGGGTTTAACATTCCATTTAGGGCTTTCGCCAAGTTCTAAAGGAGTTGGGATTTTTATAATATCTCGCTCAATTAATGTTTCAATCTTTTTAAACCGGGGCATATCTGCTTCGTTAATAAGAGTAAGAGCAATCCCTGTAGAGTTTGCTCGAGCTGTTCGTCCTACACGATGAACATAATCTTCGGCATCAACGGGAACATCAAAGTTTATTATCAAATTGATATCTTTAATATCAATACCTCTACTAATAACATCTGTAGCTACCAATATTCTTGTCTTTCGCGATCTAAACCTTGAAAGAACATCTTCTCTATCATGCTGTTCTAAATCAGAAGAAATTCCTTCGATAGAATGATTTTTTCGTTTCATTTCTCGAACAATCTCAGAAACTTTGCTTTTGGTTGAAGAAAATATTAGGATACTATCATACTCAGATTTATCAGCAATAAGCTGATTTATTAATCGAATTTTTAGATTGTCATAAATTAAGTAAGCTGCTTGCAAAACTCCTTCGGCTGGTTTTGACAAAGCAATATTAATTTCAACAGGACTGTCTAAAATTTCTTTAGCTAAAGCTCTTATTTTGGGAGGCATTGTAGCACTAAACATTAGTGTTTGTCGTTGCTTTGAAACAAATGATATTATTTTTCTTATATCATCATAAAATCCCATATCTAACATCTTGTCAGCCTCATCAAGAATTAAATGTTTCACATTATCAAAATTAACATACCCCATTTTTAAATGAGAAATTAATTTTCCAGGAGTAGCTACAATTATATCTGTATTTCCAGAAAGAGCCTTACGTTCTATTTCGAAATCATTTCCATCTCCACCTCCATAAACAGGCAATGAACTTACAGGTACAAAATAAGAAAAGCCTTGTATTTGTTTTTCAATTTGCAAAGCTAACTCTCGAGTAGGAACTATTATTAAAGTATTTACGGCTTTATATTTAGAAATACTTAATTTGTTCAAAACAGGAAGAATAAATGCTGCAGTTTTTCCTGTTCCAGTTTGAGCACATGCTATTAGATCTTTATTTCTCATTATTTCTGGGATTGATTTTTCCTGAATAGGAGTAGCATTTTCAAAACCCATATAAGATATAGCTTCAAGAATTGAATCGTTTAAGTTAAAATCTGAAAATTTCATTAATTGGTTGTAATTTTAATAAAGCAAAGATATTCTTTTTATTTCGTAAAAGATGAATAAAATAAGGGTCTTTATATACATACTTATTAAGCAATTATAGTCCAAAATAGAATTTATTTATTTTTTTTTGTAAAAAACTATACGATAATGAGATATAAAGTTATCTTTGTGCTTTAATTTATAAGTTTTTAATAATGAACAAAGGAACAGTAAAATTCTTCAATGAATCTAAAGGATATGGATTTATTACTGAAGATGGAACAAACAAAGATCATTTTGTACACGTATCAGGTTTAATCGATGAAATCCAAGAAGGAGACGTTGTGGAATTTGAATTAAAAGAAGGTAAAAAAGGCCTTAATGCAGTGAACGTAAAAGTAATTTAATTTAAATATATATATTTATTTTTATTACTAAAATCTATTAAAAAAGCCTGTAAGTTATTACAGGCTTTTTTATATATGTGTGTCACGTCCTAAAATAAATCTGAACTTATTTTTTTATATTCATTTTCATAACCATAAGTTTTTAGTAAATGAAGTATAACATTCAATGTATTCTTAGATTTGAATTTAGGGATATTATTTTTTAGTTCAAAATGATAGCTGCATGCCGATCGGGTAGTAAGTATAGAAGATGGGTAATCATGACAAACCTCTGGTCTATTTTCATAACCTTTACAAAAATTTGCTTCCCCTAATAACTTGCATTCAAAAACCCAATAACCTTTAGTATTAATATTTATTTTACTCCAACAATTATTTCTATTATCGTGACGAACTAAAGTACTTAAGGCAATATTGTTTTTGATAAAGTTTCCGTCAATACCCTTTAATAAAACACCTTTACAACAACAGTCTGTACAATTTTCAAAATCACACTCTCCTGTGCGCACAAAAAGGAGTTTTGCTATTTCATGAATAGCTTTATTATTTCCTAAATCAAAAGATCTTTCAAAACATCTGAATGCTTTAGACTCATTAGATAAAGCAATATGAATTAAGCCTAATAAATAATAAACTAGATCATTTTCTGAATCTAATTTGTTTATATCCTTCAAAACGACAAAGGCTGCTTTGTATTGTTTTGAAAGGTATAAGATATTTGCTTTATTGAGTAGAGCTTTTAAATCCTTCGGGTTATATCTTAAATATGCATTATTATACTCTTGAGCTTTACTTGTTTCATTAAAAAATAAGCAAGTTTCTATTAATTCTTTACCAGTCCAATATTCTTTGCATTCATTTAGGATCTCTAAAAAATTATCGAAGATAATTTTTTTACTCTTGTCATAATCTTTTTGTTGGGTATAAATTATTATTAGATAAACTAAACCTGTTAGTCGAGTGGAGTTATCATTATTTACTTGTCCTTCAAGGATCAGATCCTCACATATTTTAATAGCCTTAGAATAGTTTTTGCTGCTAATTAATTGGTTTAGTGTCATAATTGAAATTTCATTTGCAAAAACTGCAAATGAAATACAAAAAATAGAACTTTAAAAATAAATAGAATATAGTTGTATTCTAATCTTTAAACTTCAATGAAATATTTTGGTTTGTTTCATCATGAAGACTTAAAGGTACAGGAGATACTTTCACTAATGCTTTTAATATTTTCTTTTGTTTGTCAGTTAAATCACACATTGAAAAGTCAAATTCGACTTTTACTTCAGCCACTCTTCGAGGATTTTCGGACATTATCTTCCAAGTTTTAGCTTTAGCGCCATCAATAGAAAACCCACTAGCTTGTGCTTTTATCCCCATTATTGTAAAAATACAACTCGTAAGTGAAGTTGCGAGTAAATCAGTAGGAGAGAAAGTTTCTCCTTTTCCACAATTATCTAAAGGAGCATCAGTTATTAATCTATTTCCTGATTGAACATGTATTGCTTCGGTTCTTAATTGACCAGTATAAGTTGTTTGTATAGTTTCTTTTTTCATACTAAGAAAAATTTAATATAATATATTTGAGTTGGATTAGACACACCCAGCACAACCGCCTTCTGATTCTTCTTTTTTATCGATGTCTTTTCTACACTTGATTTCCTCATGTCGAGCACATTTTAAACCAAGGTTGCGCATATCCTTATTTCCTCCAACAGAAGACTTTGGGAATTTTTTATTCTTTCTAAAGAAAATATTAAATCCCATAATTAAAAAAGCAATTGCTAAAATTGCTATAACAATTAATAATAATTTAACAAAC
>JAKSCO010000051.1 GCA_022360575.1 Bacteroidales bacterium
AATGCTGTTGTAGAATATGTTTTGAACAACAGCATGGCACAAACGTATTTGAAAAAGTTGGAAGATCTTCTCCACTTCACCTTGCTTCAGATGGAAAAAGAAGGGCGTTATCGCATTACAATTGGTTTTGGATGTACCGGAGGCAGACATAGATCTGTAGCTGTAACTGAAGCCATCTACAAATTTTTAAAGCAATCTGACTTTGCAGTGTCTAAAGAACACCGCCATATTACGTTAACGTAGCCTTCGCTGCACCAACCGCAAAGTAAAGAACATCATGTCCAGCACTTTTCCAGAAGAAACAAATATTGGTGTGGTTATTGTCACTCATGCTAACTATGGCGCAGCGCTGCTTTCTGCTGCCGAAGTAATTCTTGGTAAACAAGATTCTTGTGCAACTGTTAGTGTTGATAGTGAGAAAGACGTCTCTGAGACTGTCGCCGCTATTAAAGAAGAAGTAGGAAACGTTGATAACGGTCGCGGTGTACTTATTCTTACAGATATGTTTGGCGGGACGCCTACAAACTTAAGTCTCTCTTTACTTGGAACTAGGCATCTTGAGGTTCTTACAGGTGTGAACCTGCCTATGCTGCTTAAAGTTTTTGGAAGCCGCACGATGACTCTTGATCGTCTTGCAATTGAAGCAAAAGATGCCGGTGGCAAAGGAATTGTCATGGCTGGCGAAATTCTTCGAAGCAAGGTGAATGGATAGATCATGGCATGGATTCGAATTGACAACAGATTGATTCATGGACAGGTCATTGAAACTTGGATTCCATACACAAATGCTAAACAGTTGCTCGTGGTAAACGATGATTTTGCAGACGACTGTCTGCGTCAGCAGATTGCGACGTTAGCTGTTCCAGGACGTGTGTCGGTTAATTTTATTCATGTTGACGAGATTTCTTCCTTTGCAGAACATAACAATCTACAAGATACGCTAATTATTGTTGCCGATTGTAATGATGCAAAACGAATTCATGATGAAGGGCTTTCTTTCGAGTCCATCAATATCGGCAACCTTCA
>JAKSCO010000271.1 GCA_022360575.1 Bacteroidales bacterium
AAAGCTTTATACCTGCAATAGCGATTTCATAATAAACTATAATATAAAAGAATTAAGTCAGAAATTACCTCAAGATTCATTTATACAAATACATCGTTCTTGTATAGTAAACATTAAACATATCGAGAAATATATAATAAGTACGAATTCTTATCTTGTAACCGATATTGGAGTAGAATTGACTATTTCGCGTAATTTTAAACAAAATTTTGTTACTAAAATTGAGCAATTTCATTACCCAATTTAAGCCAAATAATGCATTCTATCGTTTGTTTTATGTTACTCAGAATGGATTTTTGTACATGTCTTGTTTTTTAAAGTTTTATTTAAAACCTTTATTCCAAGAAAAATTGCGCAATTTTCGTATTTATTAACTCTTTTAAAAAATAAAAATTATGAAGACAAAAAAAGATTTAGAACCTTTGAGTAAGAAGGAGATGAATAATGTTACAGGAGGTTGGCGTTTATTTGGTTGGGATTACAAATATGAAAATCAAAAAATGGCAACAGGGAATGGTTCTACAGACCCAACGGGAAGTTTTGGATCATACTATGTTTTCGGGATTGAGCGGAAAACTGGGCTGAACGTTACGCACATGGATAATTAAGCGAGTGTTTTTTAAAAAGTGTCTAAATAATTTCTTATTTAGACTTTCTTTATTTCAATCTAAATTAAATATGCTACGAATATTTTTATTAGGCTTAATATACTTTTTAAGTCAGAATTATATTTATTCTCAGAACTTATATTCAGGAAAAGTATTAGATGCTGAAACAAACGAGTCTATTCCTTTTGCATACGTAGTATCCCCAGCAAACAAAATGTTACTTGCAATGACTAATATCGATGGCGAATTCGAGTTTAAAAACGATTCTGATAGTTGTATGTTCTATTGTATGGGCTATGATTCTTTATGTGTTAGCCTAAAAAATAAACTGAATACAATAAAATTAACTCCTAAAGCTTACAAAATAGATCAGGCAATAATAACAGCTTCAGCAGCTAATAAAAAAACATTTAAGCGAAAAATAAATGTTAAAAAAGTAATGCCTTGGGATCATATAATAAAAATATATAGTCATGCTAGGTGTGTCGAAACTCGGTTAATTCTTGGGAATGGATATATAGGGCAATTAAGAAAAGTATATGTTTATGTAACTAATGAAGGAGAAGCTAACTCATATTTCAGAATTAAAATCTATAGCAATTTAGATGGGCGCTTAGGTTACGATATTACTCCCGCAAATATAATAGCAAAAGGCAGACCCAATAGGTGGATTGAGATAGATGTTCAGAAATATGGAATACTTTTCCCTAAAAACGGATTGTTTCTTGGGGTCGAACACTTAGAAGATATTCGGAATAAATCTTTTGAACGAAAGTTTGGAGTAAAAGGGAATATTGTTGAAACTTATTGTGGTCCTGTTGTCGGAGGAGTAATGAGTAGTGAATATTGGAAACGAGAAGTTTGTTTTCAATACTCAACAAAAGATAATGGTTGGTATATTCAAAATCCATTATGGTGTTTACCTATGATTGGAGCTGAAGTAATTTTCTATAAACAATAAGATTTATAAACCTAAATCAGATATTATGAGAACCAAATGTATAATAATTTCGAGTGTATTGTTATTTTGTTCAATAATCAGTAGTGCACAACAAAAAGTGATATCAAATGTCGAAATGAAAGAAGATATTGAAGAACTATTTGTTAAGTTAAATTCAATTCATGTAAATCTATATGATGCTTTTAGTGAGGATAGTGCCACTTTGTTAAAAACTAGCTTAATTAATAAGCTGCCGAGTCAATTGTCTCAAAAAGAATTTACAAAAAGACTAATCCCTTTGGTAGCTCGTTTCAACGACGGACATACACGAATAGATATTCCTAAATATGAAAAAGCAAAACAAAAAGAATTACTCCCTATAAAAGTTCATATTAGCGAGGACAACAATATTTTTGTTGTAGGCAATTACAACTTAATTAATGATGGAGATCAGATTGTTGAAATAGACGGAATATCTGCAAATCACTTAGTAACTACCCTCAAAAAATATGTCTCAGCCGAGCACGAATACTTCCGATTAGCTAAATTATCAGATCGATTTTCTATATATACAAATTATATTTTTGACATTAACAATAAAAGTATAATTCGCACAAAACAAGGATTTAACGACAATTTGATAAATATAAAATTGAATCAAATACAAAATCAAACTAAGATTTTCGATTTTCAAGTATACGATACTGTGGCCTATCTTAAGTTATCTATATTTATGTATCCCCGACAATTCTTTTCTATAGTCGACTCTTCATTCGAAATATTAAAAGCTAAGAAAATAGACAAACTCATTATAGACATAAGAGAAAACTCCGGAGGAAATACAATGCTATCATCCTATTTATTTAATTACTTAGATTTAAAA
>JAKSCO010000353.1 GCA_022360575.1 Bacteroidales bacterium
ATATCATCATTTAATTCCTCTTAACGAAAAAGCTATTACAAGAGGTACTGAGATTGTTAATGAAGTTCAGATATTGAACTAAACATATAATCATCTTATTAAGAGGGCTATTTTTTAATAGCCCTTTTTTTATTTTTATCGATGTGATCTTAATTTTTAATCAAATGAATATTTTGTAAAAGCATTGATTTTAGTATCCCACGTACGATTTGACCCTCCCCTGAGAGTATTTGAGTGTCCCTGCTTAATTTTGATAGTCCCCTTAAGTCAATTTGGTTACACACTGTAACTTTTGAGCAAATAATGCTTAATTTCGTTAAGATAATCGAGAAAATGACCCTCCCCTGACCATGAATTACTGAAATAATTGAGAAAATGAGCCGCCAATTGGAAAAATGAGGCATTTAATTGAACATTTGAACCATCCCCAAAGGAAATTGAGTATTTCAATTAACAATTTTAGCCTTCCATTACAAAAATGGGATTGTTAATTGATTAAATAAGCCCTCCACTAAGCAAAATCACCCAATTTAACTAAACTCTTAGCTTATGTAAATTTAATTTTTTTAGGATCTTGTACGTAAAGCCTCAATATTCGGATTAATCTGGATTAAAATCTATATCCAAATCCCAGATTAATACCTGAGATAAAATAATGTTCATGCGAATCGTCTAAATGAAAAGGAATAAGTGAGGTTGAAGCTAAAGAACACTCGATATTAAAAAGAACCGACTCTGAAATATTCAAATTAATTCCTCCTACAAACGAAAATCCTATTCCACTTTGGTTATCCACCAAGTCTACTTTATCGTTTAGTTGATAATCAAATGTTAATCCACTTTTAAAATACAGCCAATTAAATAAGTCATATTTAATACGTAACGGAATCTGTACAATATCCAAATTAAATTTTCTATTTACATCTATGGGCATTGTGTGAAACACATTTGGTATTCTTGTGTATCCTAGTCCGGTATTTATCCATATTTTATTTACAATTAGTTTATTGTATTCTAACTCGAATCCGTAGGCCTTACCATTAGAAATATATGCATCGTCTTCAAGCGGTAAAAATTGATATACATTACTTATCGAAATACCAGCAGATAAATCAATTTGATTAGTTGATTGCGATTGAGGAAATGCTTTTAAGCCAAAAGCGATACATAGTAAAAAAGTTAATAATTGTTTCATTACGTTGTAATTTTTCTCTGATTAATATTTTATTACGATTCACTTCTAAAGAGGAACTTATTTGTTACTCGCTAGAACAAACCGCAAATATAAGCTTTTTTGTTCTCTTGCATTATCCTGTAGCACTAGTTATTCGCGACTTCTAACATTTTTTTAAATATCAATATTATAGAATAGAAACAAAAAAATCTCTTATCTCTATTTTTGTTAATTACAATTTATTACTTATAATTGTTTCATAATTATAAATTGATACAAATTATGAGCAAAAAGGCACAAATCGATTCAATAGATAGAACTATATTATCTTACTTAATAAAAAATGCACGAACTCCATTTTTAGAAATTGCTCGAGCTTGTGGTATTTCGGGAGCAGCTATACATCAACGAATAAAGAAACTCGAAGATTCAGGAATTATTAGTGGATCAAAATTTACCGTTCAGCCCAAAGCTGTAGGATTTGATATTTGTGCTTTTGTTGGTATTTTGCTAGACAAGCCCAATGTATATGACAATGTTATTAAAGAATTACGAAAGATACCCGAAATAGTCGAATGTCATTTTACTACTGGCACATGGGCTTTGCTTGTTAAGATATATTGTGTTGACAACAATCATTTAATGAATGTACTTGTAAATAAAATGCAAAACATTCCGGGTGTAGGACGCACCGAATCGTTTATATCGCTAGAACAAAGGATTGATCGCGAATTTAGTATTTAAACTAAATAATAATTGAACTAATTATTTGCACTAAATAATATTTTGGACAAACATTGATTAGTGCTTTTTTATTGGCCAATATTAAACTCATAAGTATTACCAAATTATTATATAGTAATAAAATAACAAATCGAAAGAACTAAAATATCTTGAAATAATATTAAATTTATGTATTGAAAATAAGATACGCTCCCCTCATATTGTTTTATATTAAATGAATTGAATTAAGTTATTTCTTAAAAATTTTATTATTTTTAGTACTTTTTCAAACAAAATAGTATGGACAAATTTTCGCTATACGACCTTCTGGGTTTATTACTACCCGGAACTTTTTTCTTGTTTTTGAGTTCGTTAATAACTCAAAAGTCTGAGTTTATTTATATCTATAATATAGATATACCTGTGTTATTTGGGAATTTCAACTGGATTATTATTTTATGTTTTGCTCTAATGCTAGGCGCAGTACTTTACTCTGCAAATTTTTATTTTATCGACAAAAAGTGGTACAATCAGATTTTCGGAATGTATAAGCATGTAGCTTATTTGTTCTTCGAAATAAGATACACAGACAAAACAATGTTTGATGTTTTTAATAAAAAATCTACCGAATGGTATAATAAACAAATTTTTATAACCCAAAACGACTACAACTTGCTAAGTATGGATAAACAAAATGAAATAAAAAAATATCACAGCGAGTTTTACGACAGAATGTACTACGAATTAGAATATCTAAACAAAAACGATCATTCGAAGACATTTCATAGTTTTTATTTCTTTTTCAGACAAATAGCTCTAGCTTGTATAATACTATTGTTATCGATATTAATTATAATTACATTACAATTTATCTTTCGATTACGCCCAACAACACAACATTTAATACCAATAGCAATATTCTTAATTGGTATTTTAATAATATCGATATTTCTAGCCCGCTGGTATCGCAAACGGAAAGTTTATAAAATGTACTGGACCTATTTTACTCACTTAATATTAACCAAAAATGGAAAATAACACTCAAACAACTTACTACCACGACAAGCCTACAGACAAACATTATTTTAGTAACTATTTCAATTTGGCTCAGGATAACATCATCCAAGTTTTTGATGAATTTCTTTCGAGACTAAATCTGAAAAAATATGATAAGCTCGAAAACAAAGAAATAAAATATATCGAAGAAAATTTTTCGGATGAAATTTCGCACACCGATTGGGATATCCGCACTCAAATGTTACTAGAATATTTTCCGTTTATTAAATACTTAAATCTAAGCCCAGATAATAAAAAATTCGGAAAAATACCCAAAACCGAAATAGAAAATAACAGACGTAAATATTTTCGCGACAATTTTATTCGTGTATTAAAAACTGTCGACAATTTACGAAGTTACTACACACATTATTATCATGAGCCTATCGAGATAGAAGATCGTGTTTTAAAATTTATCGACTCTACATTGTTAAAGACGGCTATTGCTGTGAAAGATAAAAAAATGAAAAGCGATAAAACTCGCGAAGAATTAAAAACAATACTTGCCCATGAACTTAAGATACTTCAAAGTCTTAAAAAGAATGAATTCATAAAAAACAATCGCAACTTTTCTGATATTAAATTAATAAACGAAAGCATTATCAACGATGCCTTTAAACATTTGATTTCGACACAAAGAACAAAAGTATTTTTAAGCGATACCTACAAATCGGGAAATACTAAAAACACCCAAATCCCTATTTCGCAAAATGCTATTGTTTTCTTATTGTCAATGTTTTTGAGCAAAAGCCAATGCGGAAAATTTAAAGATCATATCGAAGGATTTAAAGGAAAAACCGCCAACCCCGAAAGAGCAATTGACAAACACTGGAATAGTTATAAATTTATGGCTACACATTGGGTGTTTTCGAATCTATGTTTTAGAGGCTTAAAACGTAAAGTCAATACCTCTCTATCGGACATTACTTTACTAAACGAAATGATTGATTATTTAAGTAAAGTTCCGAATCAGATATACAACAACCTCGATCCCGATAAAAGAGCCCAATTTATCGAAGACATTAACGAGTATATCCAAGAAATTGATGGTAATAACAACATTAAAACAGCAACAACAATTATACATCCGATTATTCGCAAGCGATACGAAGAGAAATTCAACTATTTTGTTCTTCGGTTTATCGATGAATTTTTTGATTTTCCCAGTTTACGATTTCAGGTAACTGTTGGCAAATATCAACACGATCAGCGCACTAAGGATATAAACGGAACAAACCTAAAGGGACAACGCAGTGTAGTCGAAAAGATAAATGTGTTCGAAAAGCTTAATGCAGTTATTAATCATAAGTCGGATTTTTTTAAAGACAAAACAAACGAAACATCTTGGTTGCAATATCCAAATCCTTGTTATAATATTAAAGGAAACAGTATTTATATATATGTTGATTTGCCCAAGAGATTTCTTGAGCTTACCGACGAAAGTTGCAGTTTTAGAGAACAACTACGGCAAGATGGTTTTAATAACCGCAAAAACAATAAACCGAATAAATCAGATATCATACGTAATATTTTTGGCGATAAAATAAGATACAAACAACCTGTAGCTTTGCTTAGCTTAAACGAATTGCCTGCAATGTTGTACGAGCTACTTGTCGACGAAGAAAACCATACAGCCAAAACACCTAAAGCTATCGAAGGGCTGATAATTAAAAAAGTAATTGAGCAATACAACAGAATAAAAGTGTACAGACCCAACAGCAATGTTGATAAAGATACTTTACCACAAAAGCTTGTAAAAAACCTACAGCTAAAAGGAACCAGATGGGATAAACTGCTTAAAGATATTGAATCGGAAATTGAAAAAAATCAGAGTATTATTGATTTTATTAAGGAAAAGAAAAACAATAATACACGATTTGTTTTTAACAACTACGAGCTGGGCAATTATGCTACATGGATTACCAAAGATTTATTACGCTTTATGCCCAACGATATACGCAAAAACTGGAAAGGGCATTTGCATAGCGAGCTACAACGATATTTGGCTCTTTACAACTATCATAAAACCGATGCTTACAATCTTTTAAAAAGTGTTTGGGATATCGATACCGATCCTTCTGCTTATCATATAAAAGAATGTTTCGAAAAAGAATGTTTCGATCAGTTTTTCGAACATTACTTAACTAAACGAATAGAAATTTTAAACTCGTTTGCCGAGAAGGTTCAGAATACCGACAAACAAGACACCACGGATATATTTTTATTTTTCGACAAACGCAAATACAATGTAAAACCAGCCAACGAACTAAAAAAAGAATTTTTGGCAAAACCAGTAGTTTTACCTCGGGGTGTTTTCGACAACAAACCAACCTTTATCCCTCAGAAAAATTACGATGAGATAAAGCATTTGTTGCCTCAGTGGCTTCAGTATGTAGATATCGAAAACCATAAATTTCAGAGCTTTTATAAATTAGACCTTAGCTATTACAATGCTTTCAGGAAAGAAAAGCCCCAATATGCCGATTTGCGTGCTTACGAAATACTTAACCTAAAACAATTTAACAGCTATCGTAAAAAACAAGACCTTGCTATTAAAGCAATACAAAAACGAGATGTATTTTTAAAACTGATGATTGATTATGCTTTAAATACAATTTTTAAAATCGATTTTAAATTTTCTTTAGAAAAGCTGTATCTGACAAAAGACGAACGAAAAGAAAATATACTAGAAGCAATGCAGCAAAACAATCGTACCAAAGGCGATAAATCGGATAATATATACAATAGCAATTCGGTTTGGGATACCCTAATTGAGCAAAGCCTTTTTAATGGAAGAATAAAAGACAAAGTAAAACTTAAAGATGCAGGTAAGTTTCGAAAATTTGAAACCGACCCCAAAGTACAAACCCTGCTAAGCTACAACAAAGATAAAATATGGACAAAGCAACAACTCGAAGATGAATTGGAAAACCGCAGCGACTCGTACGAACATATTCGCAGCCGAAAGCTTTTGAAAGAAATACACTCGCTCGAAGAAAACATTTTATACTCTTACAATACAGAAAACAACGAACACCCCGAATTGCTAGAAGTAAAACACAATCCCAATTTCAGGAAATACATTTGTCAGGGTATATTTAACAAAGACAAATTAGATGACAAAACCCAAGATACAACCGAACAAAAAGCCCTGATGTTGATTAATATCCGAAACAAATTTGCTCATAACCAACTACCCCCTTATTACATATTTGAAAAACTAAATCGGTTTTATCCTTATAATGCCGACGAAACATACAGCTATTACTTTTACAGGGTAGCATGCCAAATTATAAACCAACTAAAAAACCATGTACAAGAAACCGAGCTAGTACATTAAGCAATGTATACTCGGGTTTATAACAAAGTTCTTTGACATATTTAGAATTGAAAAAACAAACCAGTTTAGGTTAAAAACCGACAGTCCTAACTATTTTTTTCATCGGAAAAACAACTTAAAAGCTTTACTACAAAGCAATACACATGCTCATGTTGTAGGTACCTTCAATTTGGAAGGCATACACAACTGAATAGTGTCACTATAATGATGCTGAGTGTTGTAGGTACCTTCAATTTGGAAGGCATACACAACAATTAGTGATATGTGGTATTGTTGCGTTGTAGATACCTTCAGTTTGGGAGGCATACACGACAATTAGTGATATGTAGTATTGTTGCGTTGTAGATACCTTTAATTTGGAAGGCATACACGACAATCTTTAGATAAAACAAAAATCCCCTACATGTTGTAAGTATCTTTAATTTGGAAGAAACATACAACGAATGTATATAACAGAACGGTTTAAATAATGTTATCGCTCTCTTTATTTTGGAAGAGACACACAACTATAAATATATACGGTATGGTTTGTTACTAGTTGTAGCTCTGTTTATTTTGAAACAGATATACAATTCGTATTTTTAAAGCATCTTGTAAGAAACAATGTTATAGATCCCTCTAATTTGAGAGGGGTACACAACTTTTGCGTAAAGCTACAGCAACTGTGTTTTGTTGTAATACCAAAAGAATTCTCAATTCGATTCATGATATAAAAGAATACACTTGCTTAAATTTTAGTTATTTGAAAAGCTATTTTTTTCGACTATTTTTATCCTTTAAACAGAAAAAGCAATTGAGCATTTCGCAAAATAATTATATCCAAACAAATAGCAACATGAGCAATAGATATTTTGAAACGGGGATAGTAATGATCGGTGCTGGCAATGTAGCTACTCATTTGGCTCAAGCAATCGACGCACAAAAAATCCCAATAATTAATGTTTATAGTAAAACAAAACACTCGGCACAACAATTAGCCAATAAACTAAATACAGATTATACTACCGATATAAATAAAATCCCGGCGAAAGCCGATTTATATATCATTGCAGTAAGCGATTCGGCAATTGCAAGTATCGTACAAAATTTAGAGGCACAAAACAAAACAGTAGTACATACTGCGGGGAGTATTTCTATTGATGTATTTAAAGGATTTAGTCAAAATTATGGAGTATTTTACCCATTACAAACATTTACAAAAAACAGAACAATCGATTTTAGTAATATTCCTATTTGTATCGAAACAAATAATAGTTTGCTCGAACAAAAATTAACTTATTTAGCCAATAGTTTAAGTAATAATGTTTACAAAATCGACTCGCAGAAACGCAAGACTTTACATTTAGCAGCTGTTTTTGCATGCAACTTTGCTAATCATATGTTTTCTATTGCTAGCGATATATTAAAACAAAACAATATTGACACAAATTTGCTTAACTCTTTAATCAACGAAACCGCACAAAAGGCCATTGATCTGTCGCCCCTAAAAGCACAAACAGGTCCGGCCATACGAAACGATAAGGATGTTATAAAAAATCATTTACAAATGTTAAAAGATAGACAAGAGTTCGAGAAAATATATAGATTTGTGAGCGATAGTATATTTAATTATAATCAAGAAAAATAAATAATAAACCAATGGCTAATTTTAAAGAAGATTTACAAAACATTAAAGCATTTGTTTTTGATGTTGATGGGGTATTTACCGATGGTCAGATATATCTCGATCCTAGTGGCGAGTTTGTACGTTCGGTAAACATGAAAGATGGGTATGCCGTTGCTCATGCTATAAAGCAAGGATATACCATCGGGATTATTTCTGGTGGAAACTCGGAAGCTACAAAAAACCGATTTAAATATTTGGGAATAACCGATATTTATATGGGTTCGACTAATAAGAGAAATGATTTTGAAGATTTTTATTTTAAATACGATTTAAAACCTGAAGAAATTTTATACATGGGTGATGATTTACCCGACTACGAAGTAATGACAATGGTAGGTTTACCAACTTGTCCGTCGGATGCAGCCGAAGAAATAAAAGCCATATCGCGCTACATCTCGACATTTCCAGGAGGACGTGGTTGTGTACGCGATGTTATCGAACAAGTATTACGACTACAAGGTAAATGGGCTAACAACATTTAATTAAAAAATTTATTTCTAAAATGATTCACTTTTTACGATTAATACGTTATAAAAATTTATTAATAATTATCCTAACCCAATATTTAATGAGGTTTAGTATAATAAAACCCATTTTAGAAGTACATAATTTAAAGCTACAATTTACCGAGTTAAATTTCTTTTTGTTAGTAATGGCATTGGTGTTTGTTACAGCAGCAGGCTATGTTATAAACGATTATTTCGATACAAAAACCGATTTAGTTAATCGACCCGACAAAGTAATAATAGGCAAGAAGCTCAATCGCAGATGGGCTATCAAATTACATGTTTTACTAAATATTATAGGAATAGGATTGGGAACATACGTTTCTTTTTACATAAAAAAACCAATTCTTTCTTTAGTATTTGTTTTTATAACAACTCTTTTGTGGTTTTATTCGACAAGCTACAAACGACAGTTTTTTATCGGAAATATTATTGTATCGCTGCTTACAGCTACAGTGCCATTAATTGTTATTTTGTTTGAGATTCCTTTACTAAAAGAACAATACGGACTAATAATTAATGAAATGCCCGAAATAATAACCTATATCATATTATGGGGAAGTGCCTTTTCGTTATTTGCATTTTTATTAACACTTATTCGCGAAATAGTTAAAGATATCGAAGATTTTGATGGAGATATTGCTTTCGGACGAAAAACAATGCCTATTGTATTGGGTATTGCAAATTCGAAATTAATTGTTGTTGCATTTATAATAACAACATTATTTTCTTTATTATATTTTAATTTTCAATTTTTAAACGATAAGCTAACATTAGTTTATTTTGTAATATTTCTTATAAGTCCACTATTGTTCTTAACCTATAAAATAGTCTCGGCAAATACAAAAAAAGATTATCACTTAGCAAATGTTCTGTTAAAGTTTATTATGCTTTCCGGAATACTATATGCTTTGTTAGCTAATTATTTTATTGTAAATCATTTTTAATTCAATCATACATTATGTTTATTCCTAATATCGATAAATATAAAATCATATTAGCATCTCAATCGCCACGCAGGCATTATCTTTTAAAAGAAATCGGTCTCGATTTCGAGATAAAACTAAAAACCGATGTTGACGAGTCGTATCCCGAAGATTTAGTAAAAGACGAAATACCTCTTTTTATAGCACAAAAAAAAGCCGAAGTTTTCGATAACGATATTGCTACTAACGAAATAGTTATTACTGCCGACACCATTGTATGGCTTGACAATAAAGTTTTACAGAAACCTACAGACAAAAAAGATGCAGTTCGGATACTACAAGATTTATCCGGAAATTGTCATCAGGTATATACAGGTGTATGTATAAAAGGACATAACAAAGAGTTTGCTTTTACAGCTCGCACCGATGTTTATTTTAAGAAACTCACCAAAGATGAAATTACATTTTATGTAGAAAAATACAATCCTATGGATAAAGCCGGAGCTTACGGTATTCAAGAATGGATTGGATACATTGGAGTTGAAAAAATCGACGGATCGTTTTTTAATGTAATGGGATTACCTATACAGAAATTATATACCGAACTAAACGATTTTATTAATGATTAATACTACGAAACCATATAGTTTCTAAATTTTTATTGAATGTTTAACTAAAAATAAATTCTTGTGAAAAAAGTATTGCTAATTATTGCTCTTTGTGTTGGAATGGCAAATATAAATTTTGCCGACGAAGGGATGTGGATTCCTTTGCTTCTTGAAAAATACAACATTCAAGATATGCAAAAAAAAGGATTTAAGTTATCTGCCGAAGATATCTATTCTATTAATCAAGATTGTTTGATGGATGCTGTAGTTATTTTTGGACGTGGATGTACAGGCGAAATTGTTTCAGATAAAGGTTTGTTGTTAACAAATCACCATTGTGGTTATGGAGCTATACAGAAACATAGCACTATCGAACACGACTATTTAACAAATGGCTTTTGGGCTATGAACATGAAAGAAGAATTACCCAATCCTGATTTGTCGGTAAAATTCTTAAAACGCATCGAAGATGTTTCGGCTAAAGTTTTAAAAGATATAAAACCCGAAATGACCGAAGCAAATAAATCCAAAATAATTGTTAAAAATATTGCTGCATTAAAAAAGCAAGCTCAAAAGGGAAATAACTACAAGGTAGTAATTAAACCATTTTTTTACGGAAATCAATACTACATGTTTTTATACGAAGAATATACCGATGTACGTTTAGTAGGAGCTCCTCCGTCGGCTATTGGTAAATTTGGTGGCGATACCGACAATTGGATGTGGCCTCGACATACTGGCGATTTCTCGATTTTTAGAGTATATGCCGATAAGAATAATAAACCTGCAAAATATTCTAAAGATAATGTTCCTTACAAACCTAAAAAATTCCTTCCGATTTCGATAAAAGGAATAAAAAAAGGTGATTTTACTTGGGTTATGGGATATCCCGGAAGTACTCAAGAGTACCTTATTTCTGATGCAATAAAACTAATCGCTAACGTACGAAATCCTCATCGCATAAAATTGCGCGACGAACGATTAGCTGTAATGAATAGCTATGCAAGTAAAAATGATACTATACGTATTAAATATGCAAGCAAAAATGCCAGAGTAAGTAATTCGTGGAAAAGATGGAAAGGCGAAATTTCGGGATTAGAGCGATTACAAACTATAAAAAAGAAACAAGAACTAGAACAAAAATTTCAGGCTTGGGCAAAACAAAACAATAAAACAGAATATTCAGATATTATTCCTCAGCTTTCAAAAATTTATTCCGAAGTTGAAGATTTGGCTATAGCTTATGATTACTGGCGCGAATCAATACGTGCTATTGAAGTAATTTCGTTTGCTTCGAAATTCGATAATATTATTCGTATGGCTAACGAAAAGAAATCTGATAAAGAAATAAAAGCTGAAATTGAATATCTGCAAGCTCAAGCTAAAAAGTTTTACAAAGATTATGTACGCAATATCGACGAAGACATATTCAGTAAACTTGTTCCGATGTATTTTGAGAATGTAAAAAGCGAATATCAAGCTCATGTTCCAGATTTAAATCTTAAAAAAGGGATTTCGACTTATGCACATAAATTATTTAACAAAACAATTTTTACAAACGAAGAAAAATGTACCAACTTGTTAAATAACTTTACTGTAGCTGACATTGAAACACTAAAGCAAGATCCTGTTTATGTATTCTACACATATTTTAAAGATGCATACACAACAAAAGTTAAAGCTCAATACGATGCTTTAAATGCACAGACCAATAAATTATATCGTTCGTATTTAAAGGGATTGCAAGAAATGAACCCTGATAAAATATATTATCCAGATGCTAATTTTACAATGCGAGTATCTTATGGTAATATAGAGGGATTTTCGCCTCGCGACGGAGTTGAATACACCTACTATACAACAATCGACGGAGTTATCGAAAAAGATAATCCTGAAATTTACGATTACGATGTACCCGATCGATTAAAAGAACTACATACAGCAAAAGATTTTGGTCGATATCAAGAAAACGGAACTGTAAACACTTGTTTTATTGCAACAAACCATACAACAGGAGGAAACTCAGGAAGCCCGGTACTTGATGCTGAAGGAAACCTAATTGGTTTAAATTTTGATCGTGCTTGGCACGGAATCCAAAGCGATATGATGTTTGATCCAGAACGTAGTCGCAATGTTACTTTAGATATCAGATATTTATTATTTATTATTGATAAATTGGCCGGAGCAGGTCATTTAGTTGAAGAAATGACAATTATAGAATAATACCAAAACAACCCCCAACTTTTACAGGCTGGGGGTTTATTGTATGCTTATTGCTATAACAATCTGATTCTAGATATAGAATAACACATATATTTAATTTGCATTTGTAATTAACAACATCAATTCGTTTGCTGACACTTTAGCCGATTTATCTGTATCAACTAATATCTTATCTGCTAAATCACATTTTTCGTGATGCAATTTCACTATTTTTTCTTCGATCGTATCGTATACGATATATTGTAACCGGACATTTTTGTCCTGTACGATGAGCTCTATCCTAAGCCTGATCTTCGATTGTCGGATTCCTCCATGGGTCCATGTGTATTACATAATCAGCAGCTGTAAGATTCAAACCTGTACCTCCGGCTTTCAAACTTATCAAAAACAGATCGCTTTTCCCTTGCTGAAAATCATCGATAGCCTTTTGTTGTTTATTTTGCGAGGTTGAACCATCTAAATATTGATAAGTATAAGCTTTCTATCAAGCATTTTTTGAATCAAAGCCAAATGCTTTGTAAACTGAGAAAAATCAAAGCTTTATGATTAGACGACAACAAAGTTTCTAATGCAAGCATTTTAGAACTCTCGACAGAAATATCGGGCATTACCAATTTAGGATTACAAGCCAATTGCCTGAGTTTTGTTATTGCAGCTAATATTTGTAAATGTTTTGCCCCACTTTTTTCTTTGCTGTTATTTAATATCTTTTTGA
>JAKSCO010000244.1 GCA_022360575.1 Bacteroidales bacterium
CTATTTCTGGGGCGAAATGTTATTAAACGATTTTGATGATATAGATAAATATCAAGTAAAAACTTGTGATTTATTTGATAATATAGAATCGTTAAAAGATATTGATGATCATTTTGATTATTTATCGGACGAGCAAATAAACGCGATAAAACAATTTTGGAAGAGTTTTGATGTACAGAGAAAGTCGTCGCATCAAGAAAATTTTATTAGTCTTTGGAGTGTATTGCTTAATATTTACGAGCAATTTAATGCAAATTTGAAAAAACAGAAACTTGCTTACGAGGGAATGGTTTATAGGAGTGTGGCAGATAAATTGCAAACAAACGAAAAACTCGATTTACCTTACTCGAAATATATATTTGTAGGATTTAATGCACTAAATACTTGCGAGCAATTATTGTTTAGTTACTTGCAAGACAACGAGCTTGCCGATTTTTATTGGGATTACGACGAGAGTTATGTAAATAACGAATATCACGAGGCGGGATTCTTTTTGCGTAAAAACATAAGGAATTTTACTCAACCTAACGATTTTGTGAATCAGAATATTTTTAAATCTTTATCCGAAAATAAAAACATAAACATTATTTCGGTTCCTTCGGATGTAGGACAGGCAAAAGCTATTAGCGAGATATTAAATAACGATGATTTCGAATATTCCGAATCGCCAAATAAAACGGCGATTGTTTTATCTGACGAAGACTTGTTGGTTCCGGTATTGCATTCGATTCCTGATACAGTCGAGAAATTAAATATAACAATGGGGTATCCGGTGAGTAATACTCCTATTTATAGCTTGCTCGAACACGTTATCGAGTTACAGAAAAATGCAAAGAGAACAAAGTCGGGAATTACATTCTATCATAAAAATGTAATAGCAATTTTAAATCATCAGTATATAAATACTCAATTCGAACAAGAGGCTAAGAACTTGTTATCGTTTATAAAAAATAAAAACAGGATAGTAATTCAAGAAAAAGAGCTTGCAAATTGCGATTTCTTTAAAACGATTTTTACAAAAATTAATTCGTATACCGATTTGTCGGATTATTTTCTGACAATATTACACCACATTTACAACTCGTTAAAATACGACGATAATAAAAATACAATACACACAAATGCTTTAGAGAAAGAGTATATATATCATATTTATTTATCGATAAATCGGATAAAAGATGTGCTTTCGGAGCAGAATATTGATATCAGGATAGACACATATATTCGTTTAGTGCGAAAAATAATTCGTAATCTGCGAGTCCCTTTTACTGGCGAACCTTTACTGGGAGTTCAGCTAATGGGGATACTAGAAACACGTTTGCTCGATTTTGAAAATCTAATAATAACATCGCTAAACGAAGGGGTTTTGCCTAAAACCGAAGCAACACTTTCGTTTATTCCGTATAATTTACGTAGAGGGTTTGGTTTACCAACTATCGAGCATCAGGATGCTATTTTTGGGTATTACTTTTACAGGTTGTTGCAACGAGCTAAGAATATTACTTTGCTTTACAACTCGAGTACTAACGGAATGCAAACCGGCGAGATGAGTCGATTTATCTATCAATTAAAATACGAAAGCAATTATAATATAAGCGAGAAAAGTTTACGCTACGATATAAATATAGCTCAACCTAAAGACTTAAAAGTAGATAAGACGAAGAGTGTAATTAATAAATTTGATAAATTTTTATCGTCGAAAGGAGGGCAAAAATATTTGTCGCCAAGTGCGCTTACAACCTATTTGCGCTGTAAGTTGCAATTTTATTTTAAATATCTGGCCGAGCTTCGCGAACATGATGATATTACCGAAGAAATAGATGCTCCTCTTTTTGGAAATATACTGCACGAAAGTATCGATTGTTTGTACAAGCCTTTTGTTGGGAGAAATCTTCTGCCCGAGGATTTTAATTTATTGCGAAAAGATAAAGAAAAAGTGAAATCTGCCATAGATCATGCTTTCAAAAAAGAATACTTTAAATCGGATGAAATAAATTATTCGGGGAAAAATATTATTGTTCGAGATATTATTGAAAAGTATATTTTACAGATTTTGAAGATTGATGAAAAAACAGCTCCATTAAAAATTATTTCGCTCGAAAATACCTATCAAATAGAAATACCTATATCGCAAAACGGAAGTTTTGAAATGGTAAAACTCGGAGGGAAAATCGATAGAGTAGACGAAGTAGAAAATAATATTCGTATTATTGATTATAAAACCGGAGGAGATAAGTTAGAATTTACCGATATTGAGTCGTTGTTTTCTGAGAATGTTAAAAATCAGAGCTCAGTAGTATTTCAAACTTTATTGTATGCTAAATTTTACTCCGATCTAAAAAAACCTTCCCAGAATTTAATTCCAGGAGTTTACTCTGTTCGGAAAATATTTGATAAAAATTTTGATTATCGGATATTATGTAAGAAAGAAAAATCCTATTTAACCAATTATTCGCTAGTTGTTGATGAATATCTTGATAATTTAAATCATCTTATTCAAGAGATATTTAATCCAGATACTCTTTTCGAACAAACACAGGATATCAGAACATGCGAATATTGCGATTTTAAAAGGCTTTGTCATAAATAAGTTCATTTTAAAAATATTCCATCATTTTTTTATTTGTTATATATTGATCTTATTCTCGATATAAAAAACATCTTAAATTAAACATTGTTTTTTTGTGTTTTATCAAAATGTCTTTAGATTATTTTGTTTAACTTTAGTTGACTATGATTAAAATGTTTTGTTTGTTTAGAATCTAAAGCAAGTTTGTATTTGTGAGATTTTATCTTCGAAATATCACAAAGAACAGATATTAGACAATCAAATAAAGGATTTTCTGATCGAATATTTAATCTGGTTTTTTTGTTCAAAAACAGTTACAAAATAATACGAAAAGATATGATAACTAATAAAGAAAAAAGAATCGAGAATGAGATATCGCATGGCGAAAGAATAAAAGAACATGCCGAAGATATATGGGGTTGGTCTACTCCGGCAGGTCAAAAACGAGCAGATAGAAGAGCTCGTTATTTAATCGAATTAGGGAATCTATCTCCCCAAAAAAAAGTTCTTGAGATAGGTTGTGGTACTTCGTTGTTTACCGAGAAAATTTATAATTGGTCAAAGGCAAATATTACAGCAATAGATATTTCGGAAGCATTGTTGGAAAAAGCTCGAAAAAAATTAACAGGGGTAACTTTTATGCAAGAAAATGCAATGAACATGTCTTTTGAAGA
>JAKSCO010000298.1 GCA_022360575.1 Bacteroidales bacterium
AACATTTGGATAATACGAGTATAATAAAAAGATATAAGAGCAATGCAAAGAGCATTGTTTATTGTATGTATATATGTTGGCTGTAATTATAAAAGCTGTACAATATTTAATTATGAGGTGAAATATATACAATAAACATAGCCATACGTTGGCAACAAAACTAAGTGAGCAGTAGTGCAAATAATTACAAAAATAAAAAATGAGTAATAAACGAAGATCAGCATCAGAGAACCAAGATATGGTGTTATTTGAAGAAGTTGATGGAATATGTCCTCTTTGCTCAGCTTCATTAATATATGATAAGAATGGAAGAAAATATAGGCAATTTGAAAATGCACATATTTATCCTCTTAACCCAACAGCAGAAGAAAAAGAGCTTTTGAAGGATGAAAGAAGATTAAGTTCTGATATAAATAGCCTTGATAATTTGATTGCGCTTTGTAAGGATTGTCATGGGCAATTTGATAAACCTCGAACAGTCGAAGAATACAGAAAGGTATATGCAATTAAAGAAAAGCTTATCAAATCAGGGAAAAGTAAAAGTGTTTGGAATACATTCAACCTTGAAGAAGATATTAATAAAATAATTGAAGAATTAGCTTTTGAGGAAAACTTCGATGCGTATGAAGAAATTGAATATGACCCTAAGACTATTGATTCTAAGGTTGATAATACTCTTACAGTCTTAACTAAAAGAAAAATTAAAGGTCATGTTTCGGAATATTATAATGTAGTTAAGTCAAAACTTATTGCGGTTGATGCAATTAAGCAATCATCGTCAGAATTAATTTCAAGCCAGATTAAGTCTTATTATTTAAAAATGAGTCAAATTTATGATGACCAGCAAAGTATCTATGAAGAAATGGTGACTTGGCTAAATAAAAAGACGAATTCTATTTCTTATGATGCTTCTAGTATTATTATTTCATTTTTCATTCAAAATTGCGAGGTTTTCAAATGATTTTTCCAAATAAGTTTATAAAATACGAAGAGTCGATCTTATTCAAGATGTTAAGAGTACTTGAAATTTGTCAAGACAAAGATGTAGTTGGAATTTCAGAACTATATTCTCTTTCAGAAAATAAGTTTGACGGAATTGATGAGTTTATTTCCTCAATTGATATCCTATATATTCTAGATACAATTGAAATAGATTTTAATACAAATCAAATTAGATATGTTAAAGCAAATTAGATGTGAACTATTTCGCACAAAGATTATAAAATTCAATAAGCATTTAAATGTGGTGCTTGGAGATAATAAAGCAACTAATTCTATAGGTAAGTCAACATTATTGATGATTGTTGATTTTATTTTTGGAGGTTCAACATACCTTGAGCATAATCGAGATGTCATTCAAGAGCTTGGGGAACATGAGTATAAATTCGAATTTGAATTCAATGGAGAACCTTATTATTTCATAAGATCAACAAAAAATAAGTTAATCGTTTATAAATGTGATTCACAATATAATGTTGTAAATGAACTTTCAACAGCAGAATATACAAGTTTCTTAAAAAATAAATACAATTTAGGTACGATAGATCTATCGTTTAGGGAAATAATCGGCCTGTTTTTTCGGGTTTGGGGTAAGCCTAATTATTTTGTTAAGAAACCATTGCAACTATTTGACAAAGACATTGATAAAAAAGCTATAGTTAGGTTATTAAAACTCTTTGAAAAATATAACTTGATAGCACAGTTAAATGATAAAATAACTAACGAAAAGGAGTTAAAAACTAATTTCAATAAAGCTGTTAGAGATGAGTTAATTCCTAATGTGACAAAAACAGAGTTTAAGAAGAATTCAGAAATAATAAAGAGTGTTGAAAATGAGCTAGAAGACATAAAAAATAATCTTTTAAAATATACGATAAATACTAGTGAATTAGTAAACAAAGAACTAATTGAATTTAAAAAAGAGAAAGAAGATTTACTTAAGATAAAATTTAGACTTAATAATAAACGTGAAAGATTAATTTCTAATCTTAATCAAAAGAATCCAATTAAAAGTCGACAACTGAATCAATTAACTGAATTTTTCCCGTCAAGTAATGTGGATAAAATTGTTGAAATAGAACAGTTTCACACTAAAATTTCAAAGATTCTTAAAAAAGAATTTACGAATGAAAAAGAACATATTGAAGAACGTTTATTAGTAATTCAAAACGAAATAGACGAAATAGATTTTAAAATCAAAAATTTATTAGGAGATACAGGAAACCCTATAAAGGTTGTAAATAGAATATATGATTTGACATTTCAAGCAAAAGAACTTAAGCAAAAGGAGGAGACATACAAAAGAAAAGATCTGATTCAATTGAATATTACTAAATGGAATGAAGAATTAGAAGAAAAAGCAAAAAAACTAACTGATGATATATCTGAATTAATTAATAAGGAATTAATTAGAATTAATGATAAAGTTCATATTGAATCAAGAACAGCACCAAGATTCTTCCTAAGCAAGGATAGATACTCATTTGAATTACCTAAAAATACAGGAACAGGTAAGGCTTTTATTGATCTTGTAAACTTTGATTTAGCAATATTTAATTTAACCAGACTTCCTGTATTAATACATGATTCATTTCTCTTTAAAAATATTGAAAATTCAAGCTTAAGTAATCTGGCAAAATTATATCATTCCCATAAAAAGCAAACTTTTATTGCAATTGATGAGATTAATAAGTATGATATTGATGCACAGATAATATTTAAAGCAAATAAATGTTTGGAACTTGATAATACAAATCTATTATTCATAAAAGATTGGAGAGAAAAATCATAAAAAGTTCAGTTGCCAACATTTTGTATATGTAATGGCAGGCGATGTAGTAAATATTAATGCTTGTAACCCGCTCAAACTGTGTCGCGGTTTGACAATAAACTACCCTCAGCAGGCTACAACTAATACAATTTACCACTCTTTTTAATGTTCTCTTGGTATAAAAGGTTTCTTAGTATAATTTTTGAGTTTCTATTTGTTTTATTCTTTAACTTTCAACTTTTATTATATTTGATGCTTATAAATTTTAGAGCTAATGAAGGATAATATTCTGAATATATCGTGTGTCCAATCGAATATCGAATGGGAAAATATTGATAAAAATCTGAACAATTTTAGTGAAATATTAAATGATATTCCCGAGCAAACCCATTTAGTTGTGTTGCCCGAAATGTTTACTACTGGTTTTTCGATGAATTCGACACAATTAGCCGAGTCAATGACAGGGAAATCGTTTGTATGGATGAAACAGCAAGCTTTAAAACATAACACAACTCTATTGGGTAGTATTATTGTTTCTGAGAACAACAATTATTACAATCGTTGCATTGTAATGTTTCCGAATGGTAAATATTATACCTACGATAAGGCTCATTTATTTCGAATGGGACAAGAACATAAAGATTATACCAAAGGAAAGAGTAAAATAATATTTAAACAGGATGCTTGGCGAATTTGTCCTCTTATATGCTATGATTTACGTTTTCCGGTTTGGAGTCGTAACTGTAACAACTACGATGTATTGATTTATATTGCCAGTTGGCCCGAGAGTCGGCGCGATGTATGGAATACTTTGTTAAAAGCTCGAGCAATCGAAAATCAGGCTTATGTTATAGGAGTTAACAGAGTAGGGAGTGATGGCGAAGGGATTAGTTATGCCGGCGATACTACGATAATTGATCCGAAGGGCGAAATTATAGCAAAAGCCAAAGATCATCATAACGAAATAATTAATGCTAAATTATCGTTAATATATTTAAATGCATTTAGAGAGAAGTTTCCTGTATTTTTAGACGCAGATAAGTTTGATTTACTTTGAAAGAAATGTTACGAAAAATAAATTTCGACAAAAAAGTTGCGGGCAAAATAAGCGATCGCGAACAAAAAAAGATAGTAAGCAAATACCGAGAATTATTAAAATTATCGGAAAGTTTTACTAAGAAAAAAGAGCTTGAGCTAATACGAAAAGCTTTTGATGTAATTATTGATGCTTACGACGATAAGCGTACAATTAGTGGTGCTCCTTATGCTTTAGAAGTACTCGAAACATCGGTTTTGGTTGTCGAGCAAATAGGGTTAGGTACTCGGTCGGTTGTTGCGGTATTAATTTATCAGGCAGTTATCGACGAAATTATAAGTCTTAAGCAAGTCGAGAAAGAGTTTGATAAAACAATAGCTCTTATTGTTGATGGACTTGTAAAAATTGCTGATATAAATACTAAAACAAATACATCGCAAGCCGAAAATTTCAGACAAATGCTATTAACGCTGGTTAAAGATGTAAGAGTTATTCTTATAAAACTGGCTATTTTGTTGCAAGAAATGCGAAGTTTAAATTATATGTCTGAAGAGTATCAGATAAAAACTTCGCTCGAAACATTTTCATTATATGCTCCTTTGGCTCACCGATTGGGTTTGTATAATATAAAATCCGAACTTGAAAATTTGGCTTTTAAGTATACCGAAAACGAAGCTTATAAAAACATTATAAAAAAACTTAAAAATACTACAGCCAAACGACAGCGTTTTATAAAGAAATTTATAACTCCTATCGAAAAGGAATTAAAACAACAGGGTTTCGAATTCGAAATAAAAGGACGTTCGAAATCGGTTTATTCTATTTGGCAAAAAATGAAAAAACAAGGTGTCGAGTTCGAAGAGGTGTATGATGTTTTTGCTATTCGTATTTTGCTAAATACAAAACCATCGAAAGAGAAAGCCGATTGCTGGCGTACTTATTCGATAGTTACAGATTTTTACCAACCCAATCCGAAGCGTTTGCGCGATTGGATATCTATTCCTAAATCGAACGGATACGAATCGTTGCATACTACTGTTGTTGGTCCCGAAGGGAAATGGGTTGAGGTGCAAATACGAACTAAGCGCATGGACGAGGTTGCCGAAAAAGGATATGCTGCTCATTGGCGCTACAAAGGAGTTAAAACCGAGCGCGGAATCGATAATTGGATGCAGAAAGTGCGCGAAGCGATCGAATCGAGCAAGCCCGAAAATACAAATAGTATTGAGGATTTAAAACTTAATTTATACAACAAAGAGGTATTTGTTTTTACTCCTTCCGGAGATTTAAAAAAACTTCCGTATGGAGCTACAGTTTTAGATTTTGCTTACGATATACATTCCGATGTGGGAAATAAATGTGTAGGAGCTCTTATAAATCATAAAAATGTTACCATAAAACAAATACTCCAAAATGGTGATCAGATAGAGATAATAGCATCGAAAAATCAAAAACCAAAACTCGATTGGTTAAATTATGTTGTTACCTCTAAAGCTAAAGCTAAAATTAAATCGACCCTAAAAGAAGAGAAATATAAAGAAGCCGAAGCAGGAAAAGAATTGTTGAAACGACGATTAAAAAACTGGAAAATAAAATTCGACGATCATTTGGTCTTAGATCTCATAAAGTATTTTAAATTAAAGGCTCCTGTTGATTTGTATTATGCTTTAGCTACCGAAAATATTGATGTTACCGAGATAAAAGATGTACTAACCGAAAAAGAGGAAGAGGTAAAACCTGTAGAGCACGAAAAAGAGGAAGAGGTAAAACCTGTAGAGCACGAAACCGAATCGTATACCGGCGACTATTTGACAATTGATGATAAAATTGAAAACATCGACTATAAGCTGGCAAAATGTTGCAATCCTATTTGGGGTGATTCGATTTTTGGTTTTGTAACGATTAACGAAGGAATAAAAATTCATCGAACCAATTGTCCTAATGCCCGACAAATGATAGATAGATATAACTACAGAGTTATAAAAGCACAATGGACAAAATCGGCAAAAAACAAATCGTTTGTAACCGAAATAAAAGTTGTCGGAATCGACGAAGTGGGTATATTTGGCAAAATATCGGATATCATTTCGAAAGATTTAAAAGTTAATATACGCTCGTTAACCATGGACTCGGCCGACGGAATATTTGAAGGAAAAATAAAGCTATCGGTCGAAAGTACTCGGCATCTTGATGGACTTATGGCTAAGCTAAAAAAAGATAAAAGCATTTTAAAGGTTATGCGAACCGAAACCGGAGCTTAATAGTAGCTGTAATTCTTATTTTGCTAGGTCTTGTAGATGCGTTTTTCTTATATTTGCAGCCGAATTTTATTAACAATAAATGCTAACTCTTGATAAATTAACTATTCGATACAATAAGTTTGTAAAAAATTTATTACTTCGATTTGTATATTGGAATATTAGCTTTGGTGCTTTTATTTTTATTTCGGGCAATACACAACTGTTCTTTAATTATTTAGACTTACTAAAAGTCGAGAATATATATATTATAATACCAACGCTAAGTTTAGGTTTAGCTGTATTGTTTTGTATTATCGATTTGTTTTTTACCGATAGATTGATGCGTTTTTTTCCAATAGGACTAACAATGCTTTTGCGTTTAAGCATTTATTTTGTTTCTACATTTGTTTTAATACTGATAGCTATTCGGTATCCTATTGATATTTCTGGCAAAATTAACCTTGTTGATTTGCTAAAAGTATTACCTAAGATGGATATTCATTTTATTCGTTTTTTAGTTCATTTTTATACTTCGTGTATTTTATTGTTCTTTTTAAGAGAAATGCACAAAAAAATGGGACATAGTAATTTACGTAGGTGGATTGTAGGTTTGTTAAATAAACCTCGCGAAGAAAAAAGAATATTTATGTTTATAGATATGAAAGCATCGACAACGATAGCCGAGAGACTCGAACACAAAAAATTTAGCCATTTGGTACAAGATGTTTTTAACGACTTTTCGGTTGTCGACAACTATAAAGCCGAGATATATCAGTATTTAGGCGATGGAGCTATTGTTTCGTGGAGTTTAAAACGGGGATTGCATCGACACAATTGTTTGCAGGCTTTTTATGCTTTTACCCATGTAATAAACAAACGTAAGAATTATTATACCCGAAAATACAATCTAGTGCCTCAGTTTAAAGCCGGAATACATGTAGGGAAAATAATGGTTTTACAAATAGGGCAAATCCGACGTGATATTTCTTACAATGGCGACACGCTTAACACTACTGCTCGAATAGAATCGATGTGTAATGAATACCGACAAAACTTACTAATATCGGGCGATTTGTTTAGTTTGATAAAAGAGACAAAGAGATTTGCATTTAAAAATGTGGGTAATATTAAGTTAAAAGGAAAACGTAAAGCTGTCGATATTTATCAGGTAAAACAAAAATAAAATCACCTTTTATTCTTTTTTCCAAGTGATAATAAGAAAGATTAAAATGCTGATTATTTCTAGAGCGTAAAAAATAAAAAACAGCTCGTTGAAATAATTTTTGGCAATAACAACTTTTACTCCCGGAACATCCGAATTTTTTGGCATATAAAAATACGATAAAGTAATGCGTAAAGCTCCATGTTTTATAGGAGATAGCATATATGCTTTTTGCGTTAAAATTTCAGTGTTGTTTTCGAATAGCGAAAGATCAATGTAGTTGCTTTTATAATGAAAGCCTTCGCTGGTATGATATTGACGCATTTCTTTATACTTTAATTTCAGCACTTCTATATCATCAACATAATTTACTTTATTTACATGTAAACTATATTTATCAAAATTATACTGGCTGCCTTCGGTTAGTTCAATTCCACTATATTTGTAGCCCCATATCATGCTCCCTAAATGAAGAGCCATTATAATTACAAAAAAGATATGGATTAGCAACAGTAAAACAGGTTTTGCTTTTGTTTGTTTCTTACTTGCTTTAAAAAGATTATTGTAAGAGCAAAAAATAAAGCTTATGGCTAACAACGCACCAATAAGACATAGTCCTATAAACCATATTAATAACAATGGCGATTGATGGCTTTCGGCTATTAGCCAATCAAAAACTAAGTTATCGCCCATTTGTTTCAGAGCTCGATAAAAATCTTTACTAAGAATGAGAGTTGTTCCTACAAAAAACCATGCTATAAGTGATATTAAAAGCCAAAAGGCAAAACGCATCGACGAAAGTAATTTTGTCATAACTAATGAGGTAATAAATATGATACTATAATTAAGCCCAAGGCAATTGTATTGAGAATGGCTCTTTGTTTGGGTGTTTTTCTATATTTTTTCGGTAGATGACTTCCTACCATCGACAGTAAAAACATGATACTGGCAAAAAAGAAGCCTTTAGTCCAATGCCACGAATCGCCCCACCATAAGAAACACCAATACGAGCCCGAAAACTCGCCACATAAAAATACAACAGCTCCTAGAATGGTATAATTTCTGGCACGTTGGTTTAATGCATTTCCCGAATTAGTATTATCGAGTATGGCCGAAATAGAGTTTATTATAGCAAAAACAAAAATACCTATTGCTGTAATACGTAATTGAAAAAACAGCATTACATAAAACTTATCGTACATATAATAGTAGCTTGAAATTTCCATCTTGTAAAGAAAAACCAATGCATATAATATAAATATTATCGGCCAGGCAATATTTATATTCTTTTGTTTTATTTCGGGTGTTCGATTGTAAAGTAGACTTAAGAATATTGCAATAAAATTTATATTGGGTAGTGTGGTAAATTTATCGTAAACAGGCAAATGCCCCGATACCAGATATGATCCAATATAACTAAAAAGAGAGCTTAAAAGTATAAATATTCCTACGAGTCTGGTTAGTTTTTGTTTTTTTGTAATAACAAGAACAACATTTATAACTAGTAATAATAGGGTGATATAAAACGAGTAAATCAGATATTCTTCGGTCATAATTTTAGGTAACAATAAAAGCGATATATTAACTGTTGCATGTACGGAGATAAAAGTATATTTTTTATAAACAAAAAAAAATCTTTTCCAGAATAAATAAGCCTTCCAGAAAAGATTCATTCAATAGTAAATATCAGGGTTAGTAAAATGTCGGAGTTTTAATGTTTGTGCATATCAAAATAAACAGATTCGAAGTTATTAATTGTTTTGTTAAGTTTTGATACATAGTCTAAATCTAGTGTTTGTTTAGTTTTCATTGCATAAATAAGCAATTTATGTAACATAGTCAATTTTTTGATGTAATTATTATAACTTTTTTCGTTGTTAGGTTCTTCAATTTTAATTCTTTGATGCAGAAAATATTGACTTACGATATCCTGAATTTTATTTGCATGCTCTTCTTTATTCATAACCCAACGTACTATCTGATTGTAATTAGGTTTTTCTTCCTCAGATAGTTTAATAATCATTTTCATCGATTTCTCAATGGTTGCAATATGTTCTTTTATTAGGTTTATTCGTAACGAGTCTTCGTAAATTCCACAAGGGATTTCGCAATGAGCATACGTTTTATTTATACAGAACAACAAGAATAGAAGAATAAAAGCAGGTGTTGATTTAATTTTCTTCATTGGTTTTAAGCTTTATGTCTTTAAAATAAAGACTGGGTTAATAATTTGTTTTTATGTTAAACCAGAGTTGTATTTCCCGAGAAATATTTCATAAACTGCATTCGCTCATAAACGGCTGGATTTTTAATTTTTTCCTGACTAAGGATTCCTCTAAAATCACTTATTTTCTTAAAATTATTTGTTTCCATCCATTTCGATAAATCGGCAAGCATATCTTTAACAATACCTTTTCCGTTTTTATAAAAAGTTGAGGCTATCTGTACAACATTTGCTCCAGCTAAAATTTGTTTAATAACTGCTTTCCCATTGTGGATTCCTGTTGATGCTGCCAAATCGCAATCTACTCTATTATACATTATACCTATCCAGCGTAAAGAAATAGCAAGCTCTTGAGGTGAGCTGATAACGTGGGTTGGTAATATTTCGAAATTTTTAATATCAATATCCGGACTATAAAATCGATTAAATAGCACTAAACCTTCGATTCCTGTTTTTGATAGCTTTTGTATAAAAGCTCCCAAACCTGACGAATAATAGCTTATTTTTAATGTTATAGGGATTTTTGCATATTTTTTTACTTCGCGAATAATGTCGAAATACATTTTTTCGTTTTGTTGACTCGTTTTGTCGAAGTTCGAAGGCAGTATGAATATGTTTAGTTCCAAAGCATCGACTCCGGCTTCTTGTAGTGTCTTTACATAATAGGGCCATTTGTTGGCAGTAACACAATTTATACTTGCTATAATTGGAATGTCTACATTCTTTTTTGATTCTCGTATTAGTCGCAAATAATTGGTTAGGGTGTCGTCGTGTGTGTAGTTTTCGTAAAACTCGGTGTTTTCGGGATATAAATCGGTATGCATATTCATACTTATCATATCTTCTTTTAATTCGTGGCGAATATCTTCTTCGAAAATTGACTTTAAAACAACAGCACCGATACCATTTTTTGCAAATTCTTTTATATCATCAACTGTGTTTGTTAAGCCCGAACTCGAGGCTATGATGGGATTTCTAAGGTTTAATCCCAGATAGGTTGTTTTTAGATTTGTCATAATACTTATGTTTTAAAGATTAAGTATTTCATTAAACCAAACATATTAAATTAAATTATGTTCATTGTCCGAGTCTATTTAATAAGAATAAGAGCTGCCATTATTGAATAAAATTTAGAGGATAAGCTTGTTTTTGTTTAAAATATTAAAGACTTTTACGACCGTTATCGCCATATAAAATATCATCCATAAAAATGGGAATTAAAAATTCGAGTAAAGAAGGCTGTGTAAATTCAGAAGATTTATATTTGAAAGAAAACAGTAATGATGAAGATGGATCATTGTCAGTTTCGCAACTTTTAGGACACGAACAGTTGTTGTGTTCGATGTTTAATGAGTTAAATATAAATATTGTTTTTCTTGATAGGAATGCATGTATAGTTAATACAAATAAGTTTTTTTCGAGCACATTAGGATATGCAAAAGAAGAGCTTCTTAATAAGTCATATCTAGATATTATTGAGCAAGATAAAAAAGAAATTACAGTTCAGCTTATCGATGCTTTATTTACGTCTAAATTATCGAATTATAAAACAGAAATTATTCATTATAAAAAAGACAGTTCTCCTATTTATTTGAAAATATCAGGGATGATTATTAAAGATGAGAAGCAAACAGCTAAGTATATTTTAGGAGTAGGCGAAGATATTACAGAAGTTAAACGTTATAAAAGCATAAACAATATTGTAAATAATATTTCTAATGCTGTTAATTATTCGCATAATCTTAATGAGGTTATTGATATTGTGAAAATGCATCTTGCTCCACTTTTAGATACGAAGCATTTTTTTATTAATTTATATAATGAGTTGTCGAATTCTTATGGTATGCCATACTTTTCGGATAATCAGTTTGTATTTAAGACAGATAAAACCGAACAGGCTTTGGCTGATTTTGTTTGTAAAAACAAAAAAGCTGTATTGTTAGATGCGCGTCAGATACAAGAAATAAAAGGTAAAACAGAATTGTCTTCGTTGCTAAAACAATGGATTGGTGTTCCGTTGATTGATAATTATAAGGTAATTGGAATTATGGGAGTTAAGAATTATGTTGATTCCAGACCTTTTACTATTGATAACTTAAAGATATTTGAAATTATATCTCATCAAATAACTACTATAGTTCAGAAAATCCATTCGGAAAGTATATTGCGAATTGAGAGGGCTTACTTTAAAGAGCTTTTTGACCATAGTCCCGAGGCAATTGCCATAGTTAATAATTCGGGAAAGATAATGACAATCAATAATGAGTTTCAGAACTTGTTTGGATATACAAAATCCCAGGCCATTGATTGTTTTATCAATAATTTAATTTCGCCAGATGACTTAAAGCAAATTGCTTTTGAGGCTGTAGCAAAAGTGGCAAAAGGAGAAGTAGTAAAAACTAAATCGAGATGCAAGAAAAAAGATGGGACAATTATACATGTTTCGATATGGGGCAATCCAATTTATTTAAATCAGGGAACATTGGCTATATATGCTATTTTTAGAGATATTACCGAGCAAGTTGAGGCTGAGCAAAAACTAAAAGAGGCTAAAGAAAGAGCCGAAGAGTCGGAAAAATTAAAAACAGCTTTTTTGGCAAATATGTCGCACGAAGTTCGTACTCCTCTTAATGCCATTGTTGGTTTTTCTGATTTACTTGCCGATCCGAATGTTGATTTAGATACTCGCAAAGAGTTTATCGAGCAAATAAATATTAGTAGCGAGATGCTTATTAAGCTAATCGATAATATTATTGATATTTCGCAGATAGATACAGGTGACCTGAAAATATATAAAACACGATTTAATGTTATGGATATTCTTGCTGATTCGTACGAGAAAATACAAAAGGATAAGATTGTCGAATTGAAAGAAAATATTGATATTATATTGAATGTTCCGAATAAGAGGGATGCTGTTTATATAAATTCCGATCAGATGAGATTTAGACAAATAATAGAACATTTATTGAGTAATGCTTTAAAATATACACACCAAGGTTTTATCGAGTTTGGATTAAATATTACAAATAATATGTTCCCCGAATTTTATGTGCGAGATACAGGTATTGGAATTTCGACAAATAAAAAAGAAACAATATTTAATTATTTCACCAAAATCGAAAATAAAACCAAGCATTATAGAGGTACGGGAATAGGTTTAACTGTAACTAAAAAACTAATAGAATTATTAGGAGGTAAAATTAATGTAAATTCCGAATTAGGTGTTGGTTCTGTCTTTTCTTTTGTTTTACCAGAGAAAGTAGAAATAGATTCGATTAACTATCTTTAAATAGAATTTTGAGGTTCTTTAATTCTCGATAAAGCAACAGGAATTGACAAATAAAATGTACTGCCTGAATTAAGTTCCGATTCGACCCATATTTTTCCGCCCAACAATTCGGAGTATGATTTTACTATAGACAAACCTAAGCCCGAGCCTGATTGAAAAAATTTAGGAGTTTCTATCTGTCGAAATCTTTCGAAAATAATTTCTAAATTATCTTTAGCTATACCAATGCCAGTATCTTTTACATTTATTAATAACTCCGAATTGTTATTGTTTAGTTTACAAGAGCAGCTTATTTCTCCTTGATGGGTATATTTGATCGCATTGTTTATTAGGTTCGATATAATTTGTTTTAACTTAACTCTATCTGTTGTTATTTCATCTTCTTCGTCGAAAAGGAAATTATCGAAAGTAAATTGAATATTCTTTTCAGGAGGAATTAAAGCTGTTAGTTCGTAGTGTATCTCATTGCAAAATTTTCTTAGATTAAATCTGCTGTTATTTATTTTTATTTGGTTCGAGTCGATATACGATATTTCAATAATATCGTCGATTACAGAAATAAGTTGTTTGCCACTCGATATTATTATCCGTGTATATTCTTTCTTTTGATCAAAAGATAAATCATCTCGTTCAAGTAAATATGAAAATCCAATAATTCCATTCATGGGAGTTCTTATCTCGTGCGACATATTTGCCAAAAAAGCTGTCTTTAATTTTTCCGACTCTTCGGCTCTTTCTTTAGCCTCTTTTAGTTTTTTATTTAAAAGTATAAGCTCTCTTTGTTTTTTTTCTCTGTTTAAAAGCTCATTGTTTAGAAGTTGTGTTTTTGCTTCTACTTTTTTATTCAGTAATCGATTCCAGATTAAAACAGCTATGAATATTATAAAAAATGCAATAACAATAGTTGTTATAGTATAGAAGGTTTTGGTTGTAAATATCTTTTTGTTTACATCAAACTTTATCCATTTCAGATATATTTTCTTCTTTTTCTCATCAGGAATCTTACTGATAGCTTTGTTTATAATTTGGATTAATGTATCGTTGCCAATTGAAGAACCAAAACATAAACTATACGAGAAAGGAATGATGTTAGAAACATAAAATTTATCGACTTTATAATCCTCAATAAAATAAGAGTAGCTTGCAGCATCGGTTAGTACAATATCTACATCGTTTAAGAACAATCGTTTTAAACACTCTTGTTCTGTTTTGTAGGCTTGTAATTTATATTCGGGGTAGAGGCGCTTTATTTCGTGATATAACCCAGATTCTTCACCAATTCCAATTTTATAATCACTTAATTTATCAATATCTAAACTTGTATTTATTTTAGATGGAGTTATAATAACTGTTGGGATTTCGATATACGGATTCGAAAATATCATATATTTTCTTCGTTCTTCAGTATTTTTTATCGATGAAATTAAATCGGTTTTTCTATTCTTTACAGTTTTTAATAAATCGGGGAGTGTTTTACATTTGTTATACTGAAATTCTATATTTAATATAGATTCTATTTCTTTTACAAAGTCAATTGACAATCCTCTCGGTTTTCCTAAGTTGTTTTCGTAAATAATAGGAGCATAGTTGCACTCGATAGAGAAAGTTATGACTTGGTGAGCATCTAACCATCTTCTTTCTTCTGTTGTAAGTTTTAATTTGTTCGAAAATACAGAGATACTAAATAATAAAAGAACCATTAAAAATGTTGTTCTAGCTAACAAAGTCATAAAATCTAATATATTAAATTGACAAAGCGTTTTATGACTAGCAAAATAAAAAAAATAAATAAACAATACAACCATTGCACTTTAGAGGAAACGTAATGGGTTTAAAACATCCAAAGGATCATCTGCTTGAATGGTTTCTTTTTAACGGACAAATTCTAGTTCGCTAGTCCTTGATATTAGATAGATACTTGTTGTGAGAGTAAATAACGTAGAGAGCTACAAAACATCACAGCTTATCTTTTAAAAGATAAACTGTAATGTTGTATAATATATTATTTGAATATTTCTGGAAATTCTAACGCGAAAGATAATCGTTCATTAATGTTTGTAAATAGGCTTTTCCTTTTTTTAATTCTGCATCCGAATTATTTTCTGAATACAATAGTGCATTTCCTATATTTTCATATATCACCTTATCTGTATTGCTAATAAAACCAAATCCGTCGTTGAAGGCATAAAAAGCAAATCCCGATTTGTCATTTAACAAATCATTACTTAAAGTAAATTCGTGCGAATTTATATTCATCTGATTTAATAATGTTGAGGCAATATCAATTTGTCCTCCTATTTTATCAATAGTTTTTATGCTATCGTTTAAAACACCCCCGAGCCATAACATTGGGATCTTAAATTTATCCAGTTCGTGATTTTGTGAGTTTCCAGGGCGTGCGCTTCCGTGGTCGGCAACTAAAATAAATAAAGTATTATCCCATATTGGGGTCTTTTTTATCTGATCGAAGAAATTACCTAAACATTTATCGGTGTAGTATACTGAATTTAGGAATTTTGTGGCATGATCTTTTCCCTTGAAAACAGTTTTCATAGGTACCTTGTATGGATCGTGGCTACTTAAAGTAAAAGCTACTTTTAAAAAGGGGTTATTTTCATTTTTTAAATCATTTAAGAGGTAATCAAAAAGATGCTCGTCGTGGGCTCCCCATTTCGAATCTAATAACTCTGGATTAAAGTCCGAATCGCTAATTATATTTTTTACATCAGCATTCAGAAAATAAGATCGCATATTGGCAAAGTCGATATTCCCTCCATAATAGAAAGATGTTTCGTAGCCAATAGTATTAAAGGTTCTGAATAAGCTAGGTAGCGATTGTGTTTTCGAAGGACTTTTAATAATTGACGTTGTGGGTTGTGCCGGATACGAACTCAATATCGAAACAATTCCTTTGTCACTTCGGTCTCCGTTGGCATAAAAATTAGAAAATAACAAACCTTCTTTTACCAACTCGTTTAATCGAGGGGTAGCATCCCATTTCCCTCCGAGAGCTCCGATTACTTTAGATGAGAAGCTTTCTAAAATTAAAATAAAAACATTAGGTCGTTGCTTGTTTATTACTTGTATTGTTTTTTCTGTGTTCTGATTTAAATTATTTACAATCTGGCTAGCTTCTTTGTCGTCCATAAAACGATATGTCTTTTTCATGTTGTTTTTATGAACAAGAGAGTGCATTAAATTCCAAACCACATTAACAGCAGTATGATTTGCAAATTTAGTTTTACTAAAATAAGCCATTCCTGTGTTCATAGGAGCTATTCCTACTCCTCCACGAATGGGTAAAATCATACTTCCGGTTAAAACTAAAAAGATTAATGGAGCATATATTTTTGTCTTATTTATTTTTAGAGCTATAGGTTTAATTTTTTTGTTGTATAAAAATATTCCGATACTAACCAATAGTACAATAGAAATAAACAAAACAATACTTAACCACACTTCGGTCGAAGCCATTGCTTCGGCAGGTTTTTTCAAGTAAAGTAGGGGGGTGGCATCCATTCGAAATCCCCAGTTTTTGTATAACTCTAAATCGATTATAACAATGCTCGAGCAGATTATTAGAAATAGGAAGGTAAGAGGTTTTAAAAATCTATTTATCCACACTCCATTAGTAAAAGTCGAAAAACTTAAAATTATTCCAACTATAGCTAAAATATATCCTGTTGCCGATAAGTCCATTCGTAAACCATAGACAAAAGTCAAAAACCATTCTTTTATACTTAGCTCGAACGATAATGTGTTTTCGTAAAATAAGAATAATAATCGGGCTATAATAAAAAATAAAATCCAGTATATCGAGTAAATTCCGAATAGTTTAAACCTTTGTTTCATGTGTTTAATATTTTAATATATAATCATCAATAAATTATTTTGTGTGTTTTAATTTATGATTATTTAGTAATTGGCATAAATTAATGTTTCTTAAAATATCTTTCGAAAAAGATTGTGTAAAAGTAAAAAAATGTATTTTAGTTCGGATATTTTATCGCATTTTAACAATGCGAATTATTTGAAATAAATTAAAATGCAGATTATAAAACTTAAAAAACATATGAAACAAGCTACTTTTATTTATTCAATTATTACCTTGATTATTTTATTTGGAATGCAATCGTGTAGTAAAACTACTACAAATACAAAACCAGCTTATGTTATCGCTATCCACGGGGGTGCAGGAAATGCTTTGCGCAAAGATATATCAGAAGAACAACAAAAAGATTATATCAAACATTTGGAGCAGGCCTTACATATTGGCGAAAAGATATTGTCGGAAGGAGGAACATGTATTGAAGCTATTGAGAAAACAATAAACTATTTAGAAGATTGTCCGTTGTTTAATGCAGGCAAAGGTTCGGTGTTTACTCACGAAGGACACAACGAATTGGATGCGTCGATAATGCAAGGTAAAGATTTAAATGCCGGAGCTGTTGCTGGTGTTGGAGATATTAAAAATCCGATTTCGGCAGCTATTTTAGTTATGAATAAATCAAAGCATGTAATGATGGCAGGGAATGGAGCTTCGGTGTTTGCTAAAAAGCAAGGACTTGAAATGGTTGATTCGTCGTATTTTTATACCGAAAGAAGGTGGAATAGCCTGCAAAAAGTTCTGAAATCAAAAAAATATGGTACTGTAGGATGTGTAGCTTTAGATAAAGAAGGGAATTTAGCTGCGGGAACTTCGACCGGAGGTATGACCAATAAAATGTATAATCGAATAGGCGATTCGCCAATTATTGGTGCAGGCACTTATGCTAATAACAATACATGTGCAGTGTCGGCAACCGGACATGGCGAGTTTTTTATTCGTTATACGGTAGCTCACGATATTTCAACATTGATGGAATATAAAAACATGAGTTTATACGATGCAGCAAACTTGGTAGTTAATAAAAAATTAGTAGATGCTAAAGGAAACGGAGGCGTTATTGCTGTTGATAAAAATGGTAATGTAGCCACAATATTTAATACAAATATGATGTTTAGAGCTTATGTGAAATCAAATGGCGAGAAGGATGTTAAAATATTTAAGTAAGAAATAAACTTTTTGTAATATCCTATAGTCAATACAAACACAAATTATAAAAACAAAACAAGTCTTGCCTAAGCAATTATAGCAATACAAACATCACAAAGATGTTTGTATTGTACTATTATGGGGGGAGGCATAAAACTAAAGTATATGAGAAAAACTCTAATGTTAACATGGTTTTTGTTGGGATGTAATATATTATTTGCTCAAACCAAAGCCGGTAGTATTTTAAATAATTGGTTTAATAAATCGCCTATTGATGATAAAGTGTATGGAGCCGAAGTGTATAAAGCCTATGACTTTCTGAAAGGCAAAAAATCGAAAACAGTTATTGTCGCTGTTATCGACGCTGGGATTGATATCAATCACGAAGATTTAAAAGAAAACATATGGGTTAATCCAAACGAGATTCCTGACAACGGAATTGATGATGACAATAATGGATATATTGATGATGTAAATGGTTGGAATTTCTTGGGAAATGCAAAAGGTCAGAATATTAGTTTCGAAAATACAGAAACAGCACGTATATATAAGCGATTTAAAGACAAAGAAAAAAGTGAGATTGACCAAGCCGACAGATATGCATTTAAGTTTTTTAAAAAAGTAAAACGAAGCTATAACCGAAAACTTAAAGATGCAGAAAGAACAAAAGAGTGGATTGTTCGTTTTAAGAATAGATACAAAACAGCATGTAGTAATATTTGTAACGAAATAGGAAAAGATTCGGTTACTATAGCCGATTTAGATAGCTTAAGACGAGCAAATAAATCGCTTAAACGCGATATTAAATTTATGTTTATGCATGGGTTTGATATTTCATATGTAAAAGAATTTGAAGAAAATATTGATATCGAATTAACTTATCATCTCAATTTAGATTATAATCCAAGAGATATTATAGGCGACGATGTGAGAAATTTAAAAACTTCTTATGGCAACAACAATATTTATGGACCTGAAGCTTCGCACGGAACTTTTGTTGCAGGTATTATTGCTGCTAAACGTGATAATAATTTAGGAATAGATGGTGTGGCCGAAAATGTAAAAATAATGGGATTAAAAGCTGTTCCTAATGGCGACGAGCGCGATAAAGATATAGCTAAAGCTGTTAGATATGCTGTCGATAACGGAGCTCAGATAATTAATATGAGTTTCGGAAAATCGTTCTCGCCATACAAATATCTGGTTGACGAAGCTTTTGAGTATGCCGAAAAGAAAGGTATTTTGCTTGTACATGCCGCCGGAAACGAGAGTTATAATATCGATAAAGTAAAACAATATCCAACAAAACATATTTCTAAAACAAAATCGATTAGCTCTTGGATTACTGTAGGTGCATCGGGACGAAATAAAAACTCACGTTTTGTTGCTAATTATACAAACTACGGAAAAGAAAATGTTGATATTTTTGCTCCTGGAACATCCTTAAGATCTCTGGCTCCCGAAAGCAAATACAGCATTGGTAGCGGAACAAGCTATGCTGCTCCTGTTGTAAGTGGTGTTGCTGCCTTGCTACTCTCATATTATCCACAGCTAACAGCAAACCAATTAAAAGATATTATCTTACAATCGGCAGTAAGATATAAAGACACTAAAGTTACTAAGCCCGGAACCCAAAAAAAACAAATCCAATTCGAAAAATTATCGAAAACCGGAGGGTTAGTTAATGCCTACGAGGCGGTAAAAATGGCCGATGCTATGACTAAATAAAAAAATTAAGATATACTAAAAAGACTGTTTCGATTTCAAGAAACGGTCTTTTTTTATGCTTATTCGTACTGAATATTGAAAACACTATACTATTTTTGTGTTAAGCTCGTGTGCTATTTTATATCGAAAATCTGATTATTATATCGGAAGCACATAACAAACCGAAAAGTATGTTTTAGAAACAGTACCTAATTAGAATAATTTTAATATGGGCAAAAGACAAGAAATATTAGATACAACCTTAGAATTGATCGCCGAACTTGGATTTAATGCAACCCCAATGTCGTTGATTATAAAAAAATCGAATGCGGCTGCCGGAACTATTTACCATTACTTTAAAAATAAAGAAGATTTAATAGATACCCTATACTCTGAGTTGAAAGAAGAAATGGGTAAAGCTATTATTAAAAATATCGAAACCGAATTAAATTATAAAGAGAAGTTTTTCTTGATATGGAAAAACTTATTTGAGTTCTTTATTCAGAATCCCAAGAAATTTGAATTTATCGAGAACTATGCAAACTCCCCTTTTGTACACAAAGAAATAAAAGCTATAAATCAACGCCATTATCAGGCAGCAATCGATTTTTTCCAGTTAGGAATAAGAATAGGTATGCTGCGAAACCTACCCTTGTATTTACTCATTAATTTAATATTTGGTAATGTTTCGTCGTTTGCTCGAATGATTATAATGGAAGAGATAGTACCCACTGATAATCTATTTTTTGATGTGATACAGTCGAGCTGGGATAGCGTAAAAGTAATATAGTAGCAGGCAAAACTCAACTACAACATCTTTTTCTGTAAAAACAATATATTGTTGCATGTGTGCAGCACGCAATCATAAAGTTGTGAAACTTTGCTGCAGCTGTGCAGCGACGAATCACAAACTTGTGAAACCTTCTTGCAGCTGTGCAGCGACAAATCACAAAGTTGTGAAACCTTGCTGCAGCTTGCAGCAACAAATCACAAAGTTGTGAAACCTTCTCGCACGCGTGCGAGAAAATTATTTAAGACTACGATATTGTCTCAAATTTTGTTTATCACAAAAA